>DASWNS010000055.1:0-1986 GCA_036399115.1 Pyrinomonadaceae bacterium
CGTTTGATGGGCTTGAACACGGGGCGCGTAACGATTGGCGTCTATGCTTTGAGCGGCGCGCTCGCAGGGCTGGCGGGCGTGCTCGATGCCGCGCGACTCGGCGCGGGGCGACCCGTCGCAGGGATGGGCGACGAGTTGAACGCGATTGCGGCGGTCGTCGTCGGCGGCACACTCTTGACGGGCGGGCAGGGCAGCGTGATGTCAACGCTCGTCGGCGTCCTGCTGCTCGGACTCATCTTCAACGTCTTCAACTTCGAGGGATGGATCAGCCCCTGGTGGCAGGCAGTCCTGCGCGGGCTGTTCCTGCTGGTGGTCGTCATCGTGCAGAACCGCCTGAGCAGGCGAAAGTGACGCGAGGGAGCGGCGGCGGAAACCGGAATCCAAAATACTGAATCCGGAATCCAAAATTAAGCGTACAGGAATCAGCAGTGATAATCGCTGAATTTTCTTCCGGCTATACTGCTTCTGAAGGCAGTCTAAGGTTCTTTGGATTTCGTCTACCGTGTCGCATCGGTTAAAATCCGAAGAGTTCTGGCCGTTATGTCGAAAGGATAATTGACACCATGAAAGTCTCCATCCGCGTCAGGTTCTTCCTCTCGCTCGTCGCGCTTCTCTCGGTCATGTCTGTCGCCGTCCGGGCGCAGGATGCGCGCAGCACGCTTACAAACTTTCCCGAATCACAGGCCATCCTGTATATCAACGCGCGCCGCCTGATTAACGAGGCCGCGCCTGCCGTCGTGCCGCCCGCCGCGCTCGACAAGGCGCTCGGCGAGGCAAAGCAGTTTATCGACCTCAACGGGCTTGATTATGTGATCGCGGGCGCGCGCCTCAAGGGCGCGGTGTCTCTGAAACAGTTGCCGGAGGTTCTGCTCGTCGTGCGCGGCAATTTCAGCGCAGACGGCCTGCTCTCCGCCGCGCGCATGGCAGGGCAGGGCATGTACGTGCAGGAGACTTACGGCGGAAAGACCTTAAACGTCTTTACGCTCAACAAGCCTGCTACGACGGCTGACGGCAGCGGCGGCGGGGGCGGCGAACAGTCCGGGAGAAAGTTTCCCGTCGATCAGATCGCGGCGGTGGCTCTCGATGCCAACACGCTCGCCATCGGCATCCCCGCTTATCTGCGCGATGCGATTGACGCGGGCGCGGGCGGCGGCACGACGGCGCGGCTCAAGCCCGAGTTGGTTGATCTCACGCTGCGCGATGGCAACACGCTCGTCAGTCTCGTGACCGACGTGCCGCCCGCGATGTCGCAGCATTTGCGCCTGCTCGGAATGCCGCCGAACGCCGAGACGGACAGGCTAATTGACGCCTTGCGTCAGGTGCAGTTGTCCGTGAACATGCAGCCGGGAACTTTCGGCGTGCAATCGATTCTGCGGATGGACAGTTCCGAATCGGCTTCGGCGCTGAACGGTCTGGTCGGCATGGGCGCAACTCTGGCGAAGGCGCAGATCGCGAAAGAGGTAGGAAAACAGACCAGCAGCGGGAAGGATGACATGGCCGCCCTCCTGCGTGTGCTTGAGACGTTGACCAACACGGCGCGCGATAACGAAGTCGTGCTCGGAATCACTTTTCAGCAAGCCTCTCTCGCAGAAGTGATCAAGCGACAGATGATGCCGAAGAAGCAGGAGACGGCCATTACTCCCAGGCCGGATGGAAACAAGGGCGCGGCGGTGAAACGCCGTAGGCCGCGCACGCGCAGAAGGTAACCGGGTGAATTAGATGAACAAGGGGCGATACACGGAAGCAGAGCACGACAGTTTCGCAGAAGCCGTATTACGCGACGGCTTCTGCCTGCTGCCGGGGCATTTCTCGAAAGAGACTTTGGAAGCGTGGCGCGCGGCCTTCGCGCTGTTGCTCGAAGAGCATATCGAACGCGAAGGCCACCTGCGCAACCGGGGCGCGGCGCGCTACTACGTGACGCTGCCTTTCATCGCCCCGTTCGCCGATCCTGCGATCTACGAAGATGCGGACGTGCTGGCCGTCATC
>DASWNS010000056.1:0-5087 GCA_036399115.1 Pyrinomonadaceae bacterium
GATCAAGCCGACGATAATCACAACCGCTACGGCGATCCATATGAGCGTCATCCGGCGACCGCCTTTGTTGCGCACGTTCCCCGTTGTTGTCCCAGCCATCTTAGTTCTCCCGACTAAATGAAAATGAAAATTGGAAAGGCGTTCTTAACTTGAACGCAGCGCGCAGGCAGACACTTCACGCTCGCGCCTCGTTCACTCACGCGCCGCAGAGAGTTTGACGAACTCTTTCCGTCAAACTCTCGCGGCAGCGATTTTCGTGTCTAATAAATGATGCGCGCCCCGCCCTGCGTGACCATAGAAGCGGCACCGTTGGTAGCCAGGCCGGTGAGCAACTTCGCGACGCCCTTTGCCGACCAGACGCCGTTCTCCGGCACTTCGATGATGTCGTAAGGTTGAAGCGCGATGTCCTCTTTCTTGCCTTGCTTGATGGCCTTGTAGTCAACCGTCAGTATCTCCGGCTTCAACACGCCGGGCTTCTGCCTGTAAATTCGCACCTGACTCTCTTTGGCATTCTTCGGGCCGCCGACGATAGCCAACGCGCGCTGGAGCGTCATCTTATCCCGCAGGTAAAGATTGGCAGGCTGCGCCACACTGCCCGTGATATAGATCGGCGCGGCTTCGGCCACATAGATCACGTCGCCGGGATGAATGTAGGGGTTGGCCTCGTTCTTGCCCATTTTAAGTTCATCAACTTTGTAAAGCGTGAAAGGCACGCCGAGCGTGTCCTCGCCGCCTTCGACTTGCGCGGCGGCGATGTTCATCTCTTCGGGGCCGGGACAGAGGAGCGGCTGCGTGTGGAAAATCTGGATCGTGCCGCTCTGCTGTTCGGTGACGCCGCCGCTCTTCGAGAGCAGTTCCAAGAGACGCGCGGGACGGCGCATCTCGTACTGGGCGGGCGAGCGCACCGCGCCATAGACGGTCGCGGGCGTCCGGCTCTTCTCGTCCTTGACAGACATGTAGACCTGCGGATTTTTGAGAAACTTCGAGAGCGCGGTCACGACATCTTTGCGAATTTCCTTGACGCTGCGGCACTGCACCGCGAGCGGCTCTTCCACGAACGGCACGGCGAGTTTGCCGTCGCCGTCAACGGTGAACGCGCCGTCGAACTGCGGTTCGCCGAAAACTCTCAATTCGACCACGTCGTTCGGTCCGAGCAGGTATTCGCGCCGCACGGTCATCGTGCTGTTGGACGTGTCCCGCCGGGCGGCGACGATTTCCGGTTGCGCCGTCGTGCTCTGTGGTTGCTGCGGTTGCTGCGCTTGCAGCGGCAGGGCGACCGAAGCACAGATGGAGGCGAACAGAAATAAAATTTTAACAACTCTCATGTTTGTATGTCCTGTCAGTCGAATGTGGCGCAAGTGTCGAATGTCACGGTTTACGGAGCGTGCGCGCGGAAGACTTATAGATGTACGAAAGAAGTTAAAGGGCTGCCTTGAGGCCAACTTTTAATTTGCCGGGGAGGAATTAAAGCGCGCCGCATGCCCTTCGCCAACTATCGTTTAAATCGTTCTGCGCACGTCGATTGTCGCACAGCAAGCGGCCAAATGCCAATTCACGGTCGGGGATGGTTTCGACCCGTCGCGTCGTTTGCGCCACGACTCGCGCGGCGGACGACGCGGATTTGCGTCGTGTAGAGTTTTGCCGTTCGCGCGTTAAGGCTTTTTTCGCGCGGGACGCGGGCGGCGTTGTAGCGGGGGTTCCTCTTCCAGATCGCCCATCGCCAGACGCGCACGCAGCATCTCTATCTCGCGGTTGATGCGTGTGGCGGCTTCCTCGCGGGCGTCTTCGCCCATCTCGGCGCGGGAGAGATAAAAGAGGGCGTCGCGGTAGCGTGCGACGGCGCGGGTGTAGCGTCCGCGAAAAGCGGCGCGCTCGGCGAGTTCCACCCAATGCGCGACCTTGACGGAAGCGATGAAGTTGCGCACGGCGAGCGAAGAGTCGCGCAGTTCCGGTTCCGCCGGGTAGATTTGCAACGCTTCGTTGATGACATCTATGGCGCGCATGGCCGTCTCGATCTTGTCGGAGACGCTCACGCGCCGCTGGGCTTCGTGCGTGAGCCTTTGCGCCTCGCCGCGCACCCATGAGAGCAGGTGATGCTTTTGCAGCCCGCGCACACGCTCCTGTCCGGCGCGCAGCGCGGCGCGCACGTCCGTTCCCATGCCCGGCTTATGCATCGCATCTTCCGTCGTCGCCAAATACTGTTCGCAGAGGCGATAGGCTTCGAGGTGGGCTTCGGGTTGCTGTGCGCCCGCCTCCTCCGCCTTCGCGAGCCTCTGCTGCAAGGCGCGCAGGGAGTTGGCCGTCGCGTGGACGGTCGCTTTGCGTGAGGGGCGCGGGTGGAGTGCAGCCGATGGGACTTGCGCGCTCTCGCTGCCCATGCGCATTTCGAGTTCGCGCGTGTAACGCGCCCAGGCGCGGCGCATTACAACCTCGCGCGCCGACACCGCCACGAGCATCACGACGCTCGCGGCCAGAGCGGCGGGCAGCCAGGGCGTCTCGTCGCCGCTCGTCAGGAGCAGCCACCATAAAGCGAAAAAGATGAAGAGGGCGATGAGAGCCGCCGTAAGCATGAAGCTAAAGGACGAGGGGCTTCGGGGACGGGCGGGCGGACGCTTGCGCTGGCCGGAGGAAGCGTGAGCGACAGCGGCGCGCGCGTTGCGATTTGAATCTGTGTAGTTAGCCGATTCGATGGGCAAGCCTATCTCTCCGGAGACGAGGGGAACTGGCGACTCGCGTGGCCGCGCTCTCTATGGCTCGCGCCGGCGCGTGAAACTGGCGATTCTCTTAGGTTGCGGGCGCGAAACGCCTATCAGTGTGAAACGGAAATCATAGTCACCTTTTCGTCCCTGTCTGTCAACAGTCGAGATGACGGTCGGGCTGTTACCAGAGCCGCCGCGCCGGGTTGAAATTATACTGGAAGTGGGGGGCAAATCTGTTTATACTGGCGCGCGTTCGTGAACTTCGCATGCGCCGCCCGGTTGAATGGCCGGGGTTCAATCGTCCCCGAATTCTTAAACACCGCGCAATTATAGAATTTCCCGCCGGGTTGCAGGCGCGGGCAAGTGCGTTTCGAGTTGCACGGTGGATGCATCAAGCTCATGGTCAATTGTCCAAAATGCGGCGTGGGCGTGCGTGAGGAGAAGGCTTTTTGCCATAACTGCGGCGCGCCGATGAATGACGCGATGCGGCAGCGCGAAGAGCCACAGCCTGACTTCGCCGCGACCGTGCTCGAACCGCCGCGACGCGCCGCGCAGCCCTTCGTGCCCCCGTCGATCACCGAAGTTCAACCGACCGCCGGAGAGACGGCGACCGTCGGCGCGCGCCAACCCGCTGCTCCCGCCGCCTTACCCTTGCCCCCCGGCGCGCAGCCAAACGGCAGGCGAAAGTCCTCCCGAAAAATCGGCTTCGGCTTCGTCATACTTTTGCTCTTCCTGATGTTCCTGGTGTTTGTGCTCGCTGTCGTGCTCGACTAATCTCTTCGCGCAAGTTAACCCTCGAAGGCGACCCGCAAAACTTCCGATGAACGAATTTGCAGGCATCCCGCATAGACCGCACGCCGCTCTCGCAGCGGGGCGACCCCGCCGCAGCCTCTTGCGCGGCGCGGCGATTGTGTTCGCCTCGCTCGTCGCGCTCCTGCTCGCGCTGCTCCTGCTGCTGCTCACGGGACTCCAGACAGGCCCCGTTCCCTTCCTCATCGGATTCGTGCTGGCGACGCTGCCCGCGCCTCTCTACGTCGCGCTCGTCCTCTGGATCGACCGCTACGAATCCGAACCCGTCTGGACGCTCGTAACTGCTTTTGCATGGGGCGCGATTGTGGCCGTCTTCATCGCCGCCTTCTTCAACACGCTCAGCAGCCTCATCGTCGCCTCGCTCGTCAACGATGAAGCGGGCAAACTCTTCGGCGCAGTCGTCTCCGCCCCCATCGTCGAGGAGAGCGCGAAGGCCGCCGTGCTCTTCGCACTCTACTTCTGGAAGCACGACGAGTTTGACGGCGTGATCGACGGCATCGTCTACGCTTCGATGGTCGGCCTCGGTTTCGCCATGACCGAGAACATACAGTATTACGGCAACGCGGCTTTGGAGGGGGGCATTGAAGAGGGACTCGCGCTCTTTATCCTGCGCGGCATGCTCGCGCCCTTTTCTCATCCGCTCTTCACGAGCATGACGGGCATCGCTCTGGGCTTGGCGACGCAGACGAAAAACCAACTCGCCAAATTCTTCTATCCCGCGCTCGGCCTCCTGCTCGCGATGTTTCTCCACAGCCTGTGGAACCTTTCGGCTTCAATCAACGCCGCGCTCTACTTCATCGTCTATTTTCTGATCATGGTTCCGGTCTTCGTCGCGGTCTTAATCTCGATCTACTTCGCGCTCCGGCGTGAGGGTCGCATCGTGCGCGAGCATCTGCGACACGATCTTGAGCACGGGCGTCTGACACAGTTTGAACTGGAGATACTGGCGAGCGTCAGAGGACGCATGGGCGCGTCTTTCAGAGCGTTGACGAGCGGCGGCTATCGCTCCTGGCGCACGCGCCGGGAGTTCAACCGGGTGGCGAGCGAGTTGGCTTTTCATCGCAACCGCGTGGCGCAAGGGCGTGCGGTCAGTGACGGTGCCGCCGTCGAAGAACTATATGTCCGGCAACTCACGGAACTGCGCGGTCAGTTCAACAACTCTTGAAGACGGAGCGCGACACTTAAGACGGAACTTCCCTCGTGAAAATCCAACTTCTTCCCAGCACCTTCGGCCAGGACGGCCACGCCAGCCAGGAACAGCGGCTCACCTGTTTTCTCATTGACGACCGCGTCGCCGTGGATGCCGGAAGCATCGCCCTCGGCCTCTCCGACGCGCAGCATGAAACCGTCCGCGATGTCATCGTCACGCACCCGCACATGGATCACATGGCGACGCTGCCCATCTTCATCGACGATCATTTCGCGCTCCTGACCGAACCCGTGCGCGTGCACGCCACCGAAGAGGTGATCACGCTGCTCGAACGCGACATCTTTAACTGGACTGTCTACCCGCGCTTCTCCCAACTCAAGAACGAACATGGTGCGGTGATGGAATACGTCCCGTTCCCCGTGCGCGAG
>DASWNS010000057.1:0-9858 GCA_036399115.1 Pyrinomonadaceae bacterium
TGGAGAAGCGCATCAAGACATTCGTGCTCATGGCCGGGAGCTTGTCGGATGCGGATGATCTGCGTTCGGATCATCCCGAGATGGTGAAGCTGCGCGAGTCTGTGGGCAGGGAGAAGATCGAGCAGATCATACGCGAGACGAACTGGCAGAACCCGGCAAACTTCATCGGCCACGCTGCGCCCGCGTCGGTCTTGCTGCAATATGCCTACGAAGACGGCTTTCTGGATGAAGCGCGCGCCCGCCGCTATTTCGCGCTCGTGAGCGAACCGAAGGAGTTGAAGTTTTACACAGCGGGGCACGCCTTGAACGCGGAGGCGCGACGCGACCGTTACGAATGGCTGCGCCTCAAGATCAATTTACGAAAACTAAAACGCGCCGTTCTGGATCAGGTCAAAGAAGTGAAATAGGAATGCGATCCGGCGTCGAATGCTAACTTGATACTTCAAACGAAAATCAGGAGTCGTCCCGCTCTCACGCATGGTCTGGCGTTAGCCGCTTTTAGTGCCGCGATATTTCTGCCGCTCATCGGGAGGGGCTTCGTCCACGACGATTTCATGTGGCTCGCAAGCGTCGCACACGAGACGCGCTGGCATGGACTAACGCACCCGACGCCCACTTTCTACACGCCTCTCACGTGGCTCTCCTTCAAACTCGACTGGACGCTCTGGGGGCTTCGCCCTTTCCCCTACGGGCTGGAGAATCTGCTGCTCCACATCCTCAACACGCTCTTGCTCTACAGGCTCGCGCTGCGCTTGTGGCAGAGGCACACGGCAGCATGGTGGGCAGCCTTCGGTTTCGCGCTGCTCTACATGGCGAACAGTTGGGCGGTGATGTGGATTTCCGCGCGGACGCACTTGCTGGCAACTCTCTTCTGTCTCGCGGCGATGCTCGCAACTGTCCGTTACGTGCAGTCGGAACGGCGAAAAGTAACAGCCGTTTTAACGGTCGTCGTATGCTGCGCGCTCTCCATGCTGGCGAAAGAGATCGGCGTGGCTTCCATCGGCGCGTGCTTCATCGTGCTCTGGTACGCGGGAGGTTTCCGGCGGCTGAGAAGTTCATGGGCGGAGTTGGCGTTGCTCTCTGGCGCGCTGCTCGCTGTGCTCTGCGCCTTTCTCATGTTGCGCGCGTGGGCGGGCGCACTCTCCGTCTCGTCGAACCAAGGGTGGTATCAATACGCGTTCGACCTGAAAGTGCTATTTTTGAATTTGCGTGAGTACCTATCGAGAACCTACCTCGTCGCGGCGTTAATCGCCGGAGCCATCGCGCTCTCGCAGGCAATTCGCGGCAGCAAGCCTACTTTAAACGCGGTCACACGGCGCGAACTTTTTTTGAGCGTGATGCTTTTCGCCACGACGATTGCGCCTGTGATTCTGATTCGCGGAAGGTCTGGACTCTACACATATCTGCCCGGAACCGGCGCGGCTCTCCTGCTCGGCGCAGCCGCATGCTCGCTCTACCCGGCGGGTGATAACACACGTCGTCTGACGTGGGTAAACCTGCTTCCCGTTATCCTGCTGTCCGCACTGCTGAGTCTGGCAACCGTGGGGCAGAGTTGGAAATGGCGGACGATGGCGAAGACCAACTCGTCCATCCTGCGACAGCTTGCGGAGCAAGACCCGCAGCCCGCACGCGACACGCATATCGTTTTAAGTTACGCGCAGCCGGACCGGAGGCATCGCTTCCCGGACGGTTTCGGCACGTGGGGCTTCCCCTTCGCCGTGAGACTTCTGTACAACGAGCCGAACCTGCGCGGCGACATCGTGAGCGAAGCGAACCAGTCTGAGCCGGTCGCGGGCAGCACGATAGTCAATTACTTGTATGTCGCTGGCGAGGACAGCCCGAAAGTCGTTAAGCAATGATGAGGACAAGAGAGTAAGGATGAACAGTTGGAAGAGCGTTGATCTCTCAGGCGAGTTCGGCGAGTTCTGCCCAACGGTCGAGGGCGCGTGTGAGTTCGAGTGCGAGCGTCTCGCGCTCCTGAAAGAGTTTGTTGACGAGATGCGCGTCGCTCGAATTGGCCGCCAACTCAGTCTCAATCTCAGCCTGACGCTGTTCAGCCGTTTGAATCCTCGCCTCCAATTCCTCCAACTCGCGTTGCTCTTTGAATGATAACTTACGCTTGGCAGGCGGCGCGGCGGCCTGTGCCGTCCTCTCCTTTTTGACGGCGCGCATCGCGGTTTCGTTCCCGTCCGTCGGTGTGGCGACTGCACGCTCCTCCTTCTGCCGCGCTTCCAGAAAGGCGGCGTAGTTGCCCGGATACTCGCGCACCTTGCCGCCCGCCTCGAAGCGGAAGATATGCTCGACGGTGCGGTCGAGAAAATAGCGGTCGTGGCTGACGACGATCAGGCAGCCGCCGAAGCTGTCGAGATAATCTTCGAGCGTGACCATCGTTTGAATGTCGAGATCGTTTGTCGGTTCATCCAGAATGAGGACGTTCGGCGCGTTCATCAGCACGCGCAGGAGATAGAGACGCCTGCGTTCGCCGCCCGATAATTTCGCAATCGGCGCGTAAGCGAGCGCGCCGGGGAAGAGAAACTTTTCCAGCATTTGCCCGGCGGTGATAAACGCGCCGTCGGCGGTTTCGATTCGTTCGGCCACTTCGCGTATGTAATCGATCACGCGCTGCTCGTCGTTGAGCGCGCGGTTTTCCTGATCGTAATAGCCGATGCGGACTGTCTGCCCCGTTTCGAGCGAGCCGCTATCGGGCTTGATGCGCCCGGTGATGATCTCAAGCAAGGTGGTCTTGCCTGCGCCGTTTGCACCGATGATGCCGATGCGGTCGCCGGGTTTGACGGTGTAGCTGAAATTGTCGATCAGGATGCGCCCATCGTAAGCCTTCCTGATGTCGCGCAGTTCTAAAATCTTCTTGCCGATGCGGCTGGTCGTGACGGAGATGTCGAGTTCGGCGCGCGTAGCCTCTCTCGGCTGCGCCATCAAACTCTCGGCGCGATCAATACGCGCTTTAGACTTACGCGTGCGCGCCTTTGCGCCGCGACGCAGCCATGCCAGTTCGCGCCGGATGAGCATCTCGCGCTTCTGTCCTTCGGCGGCGCGTGCGAGTTCCTGCTCCTCTTTCTTCTCCAGATAGTAAGCGTAGTTTCCGTCGAACGCCTGCACGATGTTCCGGTCGATCTCAAGGATGCGCCCGGTTACGCGGTCGAGGAAGTAGCGGTCGTGCGTGACGAGCAGGAGCGCGCCCCTGTAGCGTGCGAGATACATTTCGAGCCACGTGATGGTTTCGGCATCGAGATGGTTGGTCGGTTCGTCGAGGATGAGAAGCTGCGGATTGGCGATGAGGGCGTGAGCGAGCGCGACGCGTTTGCGCTGCCCGCCGGAGAGCGCGCCCATGCGTGCGGCGGTGTCCTGAATGCCGAGACGGCTGAGCACCATGCGCGCGTTGGTTTCCAGTTCCCATGCGCCCGTGGCCTCCAGTTTGTGCGCCAACTCCGAGACGCGATTCAACAGGCGCGGCTCGTCCGCACCGCCGCCGGACGCGGCCAACAACTGGCACGCGCGCTCGTAATCGAGAAGCAACTTCATCTTCGCATCGCTCGCCGCAAAGACGGCATCGAGCACGGTCTGTTCCGCTTCGTAGGGCGGGTTCTGCGGCAGGTAACCGACCGACACGCCCTCTGCGAAAACTACGCGACCGGAATCGGGCTGCTCCGCGCCCGCGATGAGACGCAGCAGAGTGGTCTTGCCCGAACCGTTTGCGCCGACTACGCCGATGCGGTCTTGCGAATCGAATCCGAGCGTGACGTTTTCGAAGAGCGGCTTTAGTCCGTAGTTCTTGCTGAGCGATTCGATGGATAGAATATGCATGAAGGGTTTGTTAAAATAACCGACATTAGCTCTGAAAAGCGTTCGCGTTACATTCCCGGTCAATCCAAGTCTTCATTCAATACGTAAATAGAATGAAATCCACGTAGAGAGGTTGGGATATGAATAGACGTTATTTTATCAAATCCGGCGCGACTCTCGGAGCAGCCGCGCTGTTGTGCAAACTGCCGTTCGTTTCGGCATCGCAGCAAAAAGGCTCGACGGGTGAAGGCGTCGCTTCCGCGTCCATTAAAAAGATCGTGAAGAGCGATGAAGAATGGAGACGCCTGTTGACGCCGGAGCAATACCGCGTCACGCGACAAAAGGGGACGGAAACTCCTTATTCCAGCCCGCTCAATAAAGTCTCTGCGCGGGGCGTGTTCGAGTGCGTCTGCTGCGCGCTGCCCTTGTTCAGTTCGCAGGCGAAATACGATTCTCACACGGGCTGGCCGAGTTTCTGGAAGCCCATCTCCAAACAGAACGTGCGCGAGCAAACGGAGACAGCCGAGGGCGACACGCGCACGGAAGTCGTCTGCAATCGTTGCGACGCGCATCTCGGTCACGTCTTCGACGACGGGCCTGACCCGACCGGGCTGCGCTATTGTATGAACGGCGTGGCCTTGAAGTTTGTGAAATCAGCGAAAAGCGTAAAACGCGCCTGAGACTTCCTGCGCGGGCGGAAGTTAATTTGGCGATCATTTAAGAACCGGAAGGATTGATTCGTGACCAAGAAAGTTATCAAGACGGAAGAGGAATGGCGCGCGAGCCTGACGCCCGAACAATATCGCGTCGCGCGGCAGAAGGGAACGGAGCGACCGTTCACAGGCGAATACTACGATGCGAAGGACGAAGGCATCTACAAGTGTGCGGCTTGCGGCAACGAACTGTTTAGCTCCGAAGCCAAATTTGATTCGGGCTGCGGGTGGCCGAGTTTCACCGAGCCGAAGGCGGCGGAAAACGTCCGCACCGAGATGGATTACAGCCACGGCATGAAACGCACGGAAGTTTTGTGCGCCGCTTGCGATTCGCATCTCGGCCACGTCTTCGACGACGGGCCGCGCCCGACCAACCTGCGTTATTGCATCAATTCGGTCGTCCTCGATCTAGACAAAAAAGAGTAACGCGCCGTTCGCGCAAGTCTCGACAGGCTTGAGCCTGAGAAACGTGCGCGAGCTTTGGCGCGCGACACAGGCAGCCGGCTACGAACCGAAATTCTCCTAGAGGACGAAGGTGTAGCCGGGGTCTAACTTCTGGCTGGCGATAAGGATTTCGTGAATGGTGTAAGGGTGCGTGTCGTTGCCGGGCAGCATGTTGTTGAGCACCTGAAAGATATGCTGCAAACCGGAAGCGTCGTCGATGTCGATATCGGCCACGCAGTCGTCGCCCTTCATAAAAAAAGTGAGTTGCAGATTTCCGTAGCGGTCGGGCGTCTTGAAACTCCCGGCGGGTTCGTAGCCGATAAACTGCGCGGGCAGATGGTGCAGCTTGCCGCTCTTCTTTGCGAACAGACCTTCGGCCACGCTATGTTTAGTCTCCTCGCGCAACTCCTTCGAGGCCACCACGAAAAAACGATCCCCGCGCAACTCTCGCAACTCTTGCAGGTAAGACAAGACCGTTCTGCCGTTGCTTAATCGAGCCAGATTCGTCTTGGCGATGATGTTGAGCATTCCCGCCAGCTTGAGATTTTCCTTCTCCAGAGCAGTGTAGAGCGTGTCTCCCGTCTTGCCTTCGAACGCGAGAACTTTGTCGCTCCGGCTGAGTAGAGTCAGCGCATCGGGCGGGAGTTTATCGTACCTGGGAAAGTTCACCTTGATGACCTTCTTCGGATCGACGGGAAATACCGCTCGGTAAGGCGTCGTGCCGCTGCCCTTGATCTTGATATTGTCGTCCACAGGCATGTAAGACAACGGAACGCTCTCGATGCGATAAAGCCCCTGCGGCTCGGCGTGCAAATTCGGGATAGTAAATTTCGCCGACGCCTTCTGGGTCTTCTTAACAAAGTGACTCAAGACACGGTGGCGCAGCATGACATCAACTCTCTCGTCGAGGAATTGACCGTGCACGTCCACCAACTCCAATTCCAGTTTACCGTTCTGTGCCATAACCTGATTTCTCTCCTCTCCAATTTTGCGCCCGGCAGGCTTAACCGAAACCAACGCTCCAGCCTGTCTTCAAACTGCTCGCGCCGGAGTGCTCACGGTAATGCCGCGTTGATGGATTTCAATGCCTGCGCGGCAATCGTCAGGGTCGGGTTGGTGGCGACCGCGCCGGGGATGGCGGAACCGTCAACGACGAACAAGCCCGGCAGGATATCCTTCGCGCCTTTGGGTTTGCTTCCATCGAACACGCGACCGAGTTCGTCAACTACTCCGTCCGCGCTCGTCGGGGCGATGGGGCAACCGCCCAGAGGATGCGTCACGACGAGTTTCTTGTTGCCCAGACCCTTCCAGAGCGGGAACGGCACGTAACGCCCGCCCATCGACTCGGCTAAGGATTTCAGCAGCACTTCAATCTTCTGGAAGATGGGCGTCTCACCGATCTTCTTGCCCCAATCGAGATCGAGTCCGTCGTTCTTCAAAGTGAACCTGCCGCTCGCGTCGTCCTGTCCCATCACGTTGAAAAAGAAGATGTTGGAAACCATCTCGGCTTCGGTCTGGTTGCTTTCGGGGTCGTAGGTGTTGGGCAGGTGCGGGAAGAAATCGCGCAGGTCGGGCAGAGCCTTGTTGATGAAAGCGAACTTGAGCCGCCCCTTGAGCATCTCGCGCTGCGCGAAGTTGTCGAGCACGCCGAGCGTCGTGCTGGCGAGGGCGGCGAACATTTCGGGGATGGCAGAGTCTTCCACCTTGATGTGCAGCCCGTCGAGTTTCGTGCTCACCTGACAGGTGTTGATAGGACCAACCGTGCTGTGGACGGGCTTCGTCGTGCCGACGACGAACGCGCCGAAGTCGCCGTTGGTGGAGAAGTGCGAGCCGAGCGTGTCGCTGAGTTTGAGGCCGCCGCGCTCACGCGAACGCAAAAGTATCTCGGTCGTGCCGAGCGTGCCGCCTGCGAGAAAGACGAGCGGGGCAGAGACGGTCTTCTTCTCGTCGTCGCGGTGATCGCGGTAGTTCACTTCGTAGCCCCCGGCGATCTGCTTGATGTCCCTGACCTCGGCCAGCGGCGAGAGCGTGACGCCTTTAGAGGGGTCGGAGAGAAACTTCGTGTAGAGCGTTTTGCTGAAAGTGTGGCGCGCGGAGGGCAGGCAGCCCAGAATGCAGCGACCCTGACGCTGGCAGAACGTCCCGACTTTCGCCGCGTCGCCGCCGTCTGCGCGGTGCGGATCGTATTCGATGAGCGAGAGGTCGAGCGGCTTCCAGGGGAGCTTGATGCCGAGCTTCTGCTCGGACAGCTTGGCGGCGTCGCGCAGCACGCGTGCGCGGTCGAGGTAGAGATAGTCGTCCGTCGTCAAATTCGTCACGTCCCGACCGGGCAGGGGAATTTTAGTGACGATATGGTTAAGCCTGCCGCGAAAGTCTTCCATCCACTTGTAGGCGAGTTGATAATCGGCATCGCCGAGGTTGAGGCCGATGCCCTGCAAGACTTCGGCCTGCGGGCGCACGGTGACGTTCGAGTAGATGAGCGACCCGCCGCCCACGCCGCTCGCCGTGAGGATGTCGGCCTGCTTGAAGATCGAATACTGGTAGAGTCCGTCCTTGTTGAAAGGGCTGCGGATGGCGGCGAAGAAATCGAGCATCCCGTCTTTGTGGTCCGGGCGCGTCCAGTATTGGACGGGCTGCGGGGGCTTCTGCTCTTTCGCCCACGCGGGGATGGACGGGCGCGTGCTCGCGGGCGGCTTGCCGAGCTTCGCGGGCGTCACCCACCACGTCCCGCGCTCCAACAGCAAGACCTTCTTTCCCTTCGCGGCCAGACGCGTAGCGGCAATGGTTCCCCCGAAACCCGTCCCGATCACAATTGCATCGAAGTTCATTGGCATGGCTATCACTCCTTTATGGCAAGCCTCTGCGGCGGTGAGGACGACTCGCTGAATGTGAAAAGCGAATCGAACAGATTGGCGAAAAGAGTTGCGCCACGTTAGGCGTTGAAGGTTGCCTCGACGGGCGATAGGACGTAGGGCTTTGATGGCGAGGGTCGGCTGGCTATCAAAGTCACTTGCGGAACGAACTCACAGCTTGCGCACTTTATTCCTGATGAAAAAGGCTGTCAAGATTTTTCCACCCGCCCGCTGGTTTGTCTCTCGACGGGCGGCCTCTCGTTTGCGCGCGTCTGGTGGCGGCACGGATAAGTTTTTATGTTTGACATTCAATTGTGGCGAGAATATCTTTTCGCACGATCTAACCGTTCACTATAACTGCCGGAGAAGACTCGCTCTTAAGTTGGCCTCACCCAAACACTCGACGCAAGCGAAGCGGCGAACAACGCGACACATACGGCGGCGAGAGAAGCGTTTGAAGTTCTTATCATGTCGAAAATTTTAAACATCGGGGTGCTCGGCGGGATGGGGCCTGAGGCCACGAATCAACTGTGCGCCTTGCTCACGGCCAACACCGCCGTCAGCCGCGATCAGGATCATATCCCCGTCATCACATACAACAATCCGCGCATCCCCGGACGCGTGGCTGCCGTGCGCGGCGACGACGGGGCGTTAAGCCCTGTGCCGGAGATGATCCGCACGGCGCAAGTGCTGGAACGAGCGGGCGCGGGATTGCTTTTGCTGCCCTGCAATCTCGCCCACTACTTTATCGCAGACGTGCAGGCGTCTATCCGCATCCCCATCCTGAATATGATTGAAGAGACGGTGAACTTCATCGTCGAGCATTATCCGCAACTTCGCCGCGCCGGAATACTCGCTTCGACGCCGACCATCGAGTGCGGCCTCTACGACAGGGCGTTTCGCCGTCACGATAAGCACCTGCTGGCGCCTGAAGCCGTCGAGCAGGACGACAAAGTGATGAGAGCGATCTACGGCAGCGAAGGCATCAAGTGCGGGCATAAGAGCGCGCCGCGCAATTTATTGAAGAGCGCGGCGGAGAATCTATCGCAGCGAGGCGCGGAAGTCATCATCGCGGGCTGTACGGAAGTTTCGCTCGTGCTGTCGCGGGAGAATTCGTCTTTCAACGTCATCGATCCTCTGGAGATTATCGCGCGTGTCGCCATCGCGCACGCCGGTGCGGGCGAGGTTAAGTTAACGCGACGAGATAGTGCGACGGCGAATTGACAGGCGTAAGCAAGGCGACCCTTTCATCGGAGAAGAGAGATTGTGAGCAACATCCTGTTGACGTTGGCCGAAGAGAGAGAATTTACGAGAGACGACTTTTTTGCGGTGAAGATGAAAGTTGACGACGGCGACTGTTATGATTTTTCAAACGAATTGCAGTCGCTCGGACATGAAGTTTTCTTCGCCAACTGGGACGACCTCGACGGGCGAGAGTTTACGCGCATGTTCCACGACAACGAGAAGAGATTCGTCTCGCCCCTGCCGCTCGGCGATGCCGACCTGATCTTCGTCTATAAGATGGAAGGTTTCTATTTCGATCTTCCCAGATTCTTTCAGATGGTGGAGACGTTCGCCGCGAGCGCGCGAATCGTCGTCAACCATCCGGCCACGATCAGGCATAACATAGACAAAAGGTATCTGTTGGAATTGGAGCGCGTGGGGGTTCCCGTGCCGCCGACGCGTCTGATAGACGAAACCGTTCGAGAGCGTGTGTCGCGCGGCGAAAGGCTCGTGCTCAAACCCGTCAGCGGAGAGCGCGGCAAGGACGTGATGTTGGCAGACACGCTCGCCGCGCTCGATTCGATCAAGGGGCGCGAGGAGGAATATCTGGCGCAGGCTTACATCCCGGAAGTTTTGGCAGGGGAGCGGAGCCTGGTCTTCCTCGGATTTGAATATCAACACGCCGTCTTGAAGCGACCTTCGCCGCGCAACCCGCAGGAGTTTCGTTGCAACGAATCGCGGGGCGGAACGGTGACGCACTATGAGCCGACGCGTGCGGAGTTGGATTTCGCGCTCAGGACGCTGCGCGCTTACGAGTCTCTCGG
>DASWNS010000058.1:0-8572 GCA_036399115.1 Pyrinomonadaceae bacterium
CTGCGTGTGGCCGAGTGGCCGGTCGTCGTAACTGAAGCGCGGCATCACCGCTTCCACGGGCGACGACTCGAACAGCAGGACGCTCGCGCCAATCTTGATCTGCGCGCCGTTCGACAGCAGGTGCTCCTGAAACGGCTGGCCGTCAATCAAGACCTTGTTGGAACTGCGTTGAATCAGCGGCCCTGTCTTGCGCCCGTCAATAATATGGTAGGCCGCATCCCGAAACTCGATATAAGCGTGATAACGCGAGGCGCGCGGATCGTCCAGCACGACGCTATTATCAATCGCGCGACCGATGGTGCAGATACCCTGCGGCGACAGAGGGTATTGCCACTGACGACCGCTCGCATCTTTAATCTTGAGTAAAGCCATAAGCCAAATGTTCAAACGCGCGACGAGGGAGATGGGAGAGCGTGACGGGACGACTGGCGCAACTCTATTGCTAAGCGAAAACGGCTCGCTTCACACATTGTAGCGGAAGTGCGCCTGTGTCAGGCAGAAATTCATTGAGCGTTAGCTGTCATCTCCGCCACGTTTGCCGAAGGGCAGGGTCTTGGTGAGGTCTTTGAGCGCGGCCAGTTTCGTGTTGTAGTGCGGGTCGAGGTGCGAGAGAAGACTGAGCGCAGCCCAGATGTAAGAGCCGACCGTTAAATAAGTAAGCAACGGCTCGGCCACCAGTTGCAGACGCCTGACCAGCAGCAGCAGCAGGATAGGCACGGCGGCTGTGAACAGCGCGGTGACGACTGACACGACCCGCGCCCGCAAGCCCTCCTTGCGCGACAACTTCTCGGCAGTCACGCGGTCGAACTTGCCCCACTCGGACGCCAGTGCTGCGATGAAGTACTTGACGATCCGAGCCTTGAATTCCTCGCGCGTGTTTCTGGTTGGCGCGAAGACCCATTTGATCGTCGCGCGCACCCCGTTTGCCATCTCCGAGGCCGTGAGAGTCGCCCACCTGTCCATCTCCGGCACGCCTGTGATGAAGTAGCGGGGAAAGTGGTTTTCCATGCAGGAAGCTATCGCCTCCAAACGCTCTGCCAGCCACTTCCGGTGCGTGAACTCGCTCCATATTAACTCGTAGCCGGGTTCTTCGTGTCTGTGCAGGATGTTGAGCAACTCATCAATGACGAACGCGCGTGTCTGGACGGCTTGCTTACGGCTTTCGAGCGATCTGAAGAAGAGGCGTCCGGGCACGCTCAGGACAAATATGGTTGGCAGGAAGAACCCGGTCTGAAGCGTAAAGTAGAAGAATGGCCGTTGACGAAACAAAGGAGGCTGGGCAGCCATCCCGCCAGTGTAAAGCGCGTATAAATAGCCGCTGGCGACGAGGAGCAAGAACGACGCCCACAATGCCATGAGCCGATCAAGATTCAAAAAATTCTCCACTTTTGCTCCGGCTCCCGTCGTTACAAGGAACGGCACAAAAATGATCGCGAAGGCCAACGGGGCGACGAGCAGGCTCCACAAAAATTCGAGTGACCAATTCCATAGGCCGTGTGAGTTCCAATCGCTAAAGGGGGGAAAGAACTCTGCGGCGAGGGGTGGCATGACGAGGAAGAGTGAAAGGATGATGAGGCCGATGAGAACGCCCATGTAGAACTGAATCATCTCGATCCATAACTCAACTTCGGAGAGTTGGCGTGTGTTCCTGTCAAATTCTACGAAGAGGCTGCTCTTGACATCAGGAGAGACGGATGTGACCTGCTCGTACTTCTCCAGCCGCACCTCGCGCAAAGACTCCTGCCCCTTCGCGATCCGGCTGTGAAACGCCTTCGTGTGTGGGACACGACTGATGACCGGATTTAACGCCCGCCAGAAACGATTAGGCGGAGGAGGCTGTGGAGTGACCTCCTCCGTTTCCTGCGGCGACTGTGGCGTCTGTGCATCCTGCGCATCATCGCTCTGTTCGGCCATGACGGTAGCTCTCCTGTTATGTTTGTGACTTGATGGCGTCAGATAAGCCAGCCACACTGGTCGGCGGCATAACGGACGCGCGCCGGGTGGTTTGGCCTAAGTTCCCTTAAAACGTGCGGCGTAATGTGAGTCTCACGAGCGAAGAACTCATTGGCGGAATAGCGTGTGGAAGATATAAGGGAGGAGCGGCGGAAGTCAATAGTCAGCCCGCCGCGCGGGAACGGTGAGGGGGCACGGGCGCGCGGCGGTGTTCTGCTGGTGTGCGCTACACGTTGAAGCGGAAGTTGACCACGTCGCCTTCCTGCATGACGTACTCTTTGCCTTCGAGGCGCAGCAAGCCCTGCTCGCGCGCGGCGGCGTAAGAGCCTGCGCGTGTGAGATCGTCGTAGCTGACGATCTCGGCGCGGATGAAGCCGCGCTCGATGTCGGAGTGGATCGTTCCGGCGGCTTGCGGGGCGCGCGTGCCGCGCGGGATCGTCCACGCGCGCACCTCTTTTTCGCCCGCCGTTAAGAACGACATCAGACCGAGCAGGCGATACGCGCTCTTGATCAGGTCGGCCACGCCGCTGCCTTCGACGCCGAGCGATTGCAGGTAGCCCTCACGATCTTCGGGCGAGAGTTCGACGAGTTCCGCTTCGATCTGCGCGCAGATGACGACCGATTCCGCCGCTTCGCTTCCGGCCAGCGCGCGGACGGCTTTAACGTGCGCGTTCTGGTCGGGCGCAGCGAGCGTCGCTTCGTCAACGTTGGCGGCGTAGATGGTCGGCTTCATGGTCAGGAGAAAGAGGGTGCGCGCGGTGGCGCGTTCATCGTCTGTGAGCGGGACGAGGCGCGCGGGTTGCCCTTCGGAGAGCACTGGCAGGAGTTTGTCGATGAGCGCGATCTCGGCGAGCGCGTTCTTGTCGCCGCCCTTGGCGTTCTTCTGCGCGCGTTCGCGGCGGCGTTCGACGGAGGCGAGGTCTGCGAGCGCGAGTTCGATCTGAATCGTCTCGATGTCGCGTTCGGGATTGACAGAGCCTTCGACGTGGACGATGTTATCGTCCTCGAAGCAGCGCACGACTTGAATGACGGCATCCGTCTCGCGGATGTTGGCGAGGAACTGGTTGCCGAGTCCTTCGCCTTTCGACGCGCCGCGCACTAGCCCCGCGATGTCCACGAACTCGACCGTCGCCGGAACTATCGTGTTCGTTTTGACGATCCGTGCGAGCGGCGCGAGTCGCTCATCGGGCACGGGTACGACGCCGATGTTGGGGTCAATGGTGGCGAACGGGTAGTTGGCGGCGAGCGCGGAAGTCTGCGCCGTGAGCGCGTTGAAGAGCGTGGACTTGCCGACGTTCGGCAGCCCGACAATACCTGCGCGGAGCATGAAAGCACCTCTCTCGAATTAGTTCACGCGGTTGATTGCGAGATGCTTTCTTTTACACCGTGGCGCAGGGAAAGGCAAAAGTGCAGGCGACAACCTCCCGTGCCTCTCCCGCGCTCGCGGCGCATCCTGCGCGCTCAGGACGACCGCCCCGCGCGACGACTTGCCCCACCGCGCAGGCAGTTATCGCACCAGCGCGAGTCCAGCCGCCGCGCTGCCGTCGATGAACGGTCGCATCTCGCCGACGAATTTATCGAGCAGCGGGATGCTGTAGAGCACGACCTCGGCAGACTTTTCGGGGAAGCCGGATTCGAGTGTGAAGGTGTAGCCCGCGAAGACATCGCCGCTGTCGTCCACGCCCCAGAAGAGAAAGTTGCGGTCGCTCAGGTTGAGCAGGAGGCGCATCAGGCCGACGTTGTTTTTGGCTTTGTCGGCGTTGATGTAGCCGCCCTTGAAATGCGGGTAGACGCGAAAGCCGATGGTATCGTCCTTCGTGACGCCGACGACGACTTCGAGGCTCTCGGCATTCCTGAGTCCATCTTTCAACACGCCGACAAAATTGAAGGGCTGCTTTTCACTCTGCTGGAACTTGATGTTGATGCCTCGCTTGGGGCCGGAGGTTTCGAGCAGTTTGCGCAGTTGTTCGCGCGTAGCGATGCGCGCGGCCTCTTTCTGTTGCGCGGTCGGTTGCTGCGCCGGGAGGGCGACAGGAGCGGCTGCCGAGATGAGTAGCGCGATCAGGATCAGTCGTTTCAAAGACTTCGATACCTCCGTAAGGAATGTTGAATTACGCGTGTCTGGCCGAAGCCGACTCGCTTGTATGCCAAATCGCACGACAAGTCAAACAACTCGGAAAGTTTTCGCCGTGAAGCGAGGGGCTTTGCCAACACGCGCCGCAGTTCGCGTATAATCGCGTGCGCCGACGCCGTTTTAGTTTTTCAATTTAACGCGCGCACTCCTTGCGCCGTTCGCCATATTCGCCTATGTCTTTCATGCTGGGGTTGCTTGCCATGGCAAGCGGCGCGCTCGTTACCTATCTGTACGACCGCGACGCGCACTTCTTCGTGCGGCTCGCGGCGGGCGCGTGCACGGGCTTCGCCGCGCTCGGCCTCGCCGGATTCGTCTTCGCTTCATTCCTCGGACTCACAACCGCATCGCTCATTCTCTCCGCCGCCGTCGTCGCCGCGCCGCTCACGCTGTTGTTGAAGCGCGACTGGCGCAGGCGCGTGCGCTTCGACGTGGGCGAAGCATGGCGCGATGTGGAAGCGGCAATCGTCAGACCGGAGGCGAGGACGACGGGCGTGCTCATCCTCTTCTTTGTCTCCGCGCTCATCTTCTGGCAGGTCTACGAGCGCGCGTTGTTCGTGCGCGGCGGCGAAATCCTGACGGGCGTTGACAACAATCTCGGCGACCTGCCGTTTCACTTGAGCATCATCACGGGTTTTGTCTATGGCGAGAATTTCCCGCCGGTGCATCCCGAATACGCGGGCGCGCGTTTGACCTACCCGTTTGTGGTGGACTTCGTGGCGGCGATGTTCGTGCGCGCGGGCGCGACTCTGGAAGGCGCGCTCTTCTGGGAAAATTTCGTGCTCGCGCTGTCGCTCGTCGGGCTGCTGTATCGCTTCGCGTTGAAGTTGACGCGCGGCGACCACCTGGCCGCGCTCATCACGCCCGCGCTCGCGCTCCTGAGCGGCGGGTTCGGCTGGTGGATGTTCGTGCGGGAATGGCGCGGCGGAACGCTCGGCCTCTTCGAGTTGCTCAACCGGCTGCCGCACGATTACACGATCACTTCCGACGGCGTGTTTCGCTGGGGCAACGCGATCACGACGCTGCTCGTGCCGCAACGCGGGCTGCTGCTCGGTCTGCCGCTCGCGCTCATCATCATTACGCAATGGTGGCTGGCGACGGAGGAAGAGGGAGACGGGGGGAGAGGAGAAGGGAGCAAGGAAGAAGCGGGAAAGGAAGAAGCGGAGCCATCTATCAGGCGAAAGGGGAAGGGCGGGAAGAAAGAGAAGCGCAGTTCGCCGACGGCGACGAGCGAGCCGCCGATTCCTGCGCTCAACCTTTTCCGCTTGCCCTTTACCCTTACTCCCGCCGTGCAGCGAATGATCGGCGCGGGCGTCGTCGCAGGATTGTTGCCGCTCGTGCACGCGCACAGTTTCGTGGTCTTGATGTTGATGGGCGGATGCCTCGCGTTACTGTTTCCGCGCTGGCGGCTCTGGTTCATCTTTTTCGCCTTGACGCTCATCATCGCCGCGCCGCAGATGTGGTGGGCGACGCGGCAGAGCGCGGCGCAGGCGGGGAGTTTCTTCGGCTGGCAGTTCGGTTGGGATCGCGGTGAACAGAACGCTCTGTGGTTCTGGTTGAATAACACCGGACTCTTCATCCCCCTGCTCATCGCGGCGATTCTGTGGCGCGGTCGCGCCCCCGTCGTCTCGAAACGCCTGTTGCTCTTCTACCTGCCGTTCACGCTCCTGTTCGTCATCTCGAACGCGGGAAAAATCTCGCCCTGGGTGTGGGACAATATTAAAGTTCTTTACTACTGGTATCTCGCTTCGGTGCCGCTCGTCGCGCTGCTCTGCGCGCGCCTGTGGCGTCTGCACGCGGCGACGCGCGTGGCCGCCATCGTGCTCCTGCTGGTGTTGACGCTCGCCGGTGGCCTCGACGTGTGGCGCGTCGTGTCGGAAGCATCGGAGCAGCGTGAGTTCGACCGCGCTGGCGTCGCGTTTGCCGAGATCGTCAAATCTCAGACCGCTCCGCGTTCACTGATTCTTCACGCGCCGACTTATAATCACCCGGTTTATTTGACGGGACGCCGCGCCCTGATGGGCTACGCCGGGCATCTCTGGTCGCAGGGCATCAACTACACGGAGCGCGAAGCCGAACTCCGGCGCATGTACGCGGGTGCGCCCGATGCCGAGAGCCTGATGGCGAAGTACGGCGTCGAGTATGCGGTCGTCAGCCCGCTCGAACGCAGCGGGGTGGCGGTCAACGAACAATTTTTCAGACGCTTCACGAAGGTTGGAGAGACAGGTGGCTACAGCCTCTACAAACTCACGCGCCGGTAAACCGAAACGACGGCCAACGAACGTCGCGCAAGGCAACGAGACGGGCGCGAGCAGTGCCGCCGCGCCGACGACAACGACGACCGGCAGCCACGAGACGAGCGGGGAACTCTCTCTGCGCGCATGGTGGATCGCCTATGCGTCGGTGCTGATCTTGGCCGCGCTCGTGCGTCTCTACCAACTCGAACTCCGACCGATGCACCACGACGAAGGCGTCAACGGCTTCTTCCTCAACAACCTGATGCGCACGGGCATCTTCAACTACGACCCGAGCAACTATCACGGCCCGACGCTCTATTATTTCACCCTGCCGCTCGCCCTGCTCGCGCAACATTTTCAGATGTTCGACTCGTGGGTGGTGCGTCTCGTCCCCCTCATTTTCGGGATGGCGACCGTGTGGCTCGCGCTCGGCCTGCGTCGCTACATCGGGGCAGTCGGCGCGCTGGCCGCCGCCGCGCTGCTCGCCTTGTCGCCCGGCGTCGTCTTCTTCTCGCGCTACTTCATACACGAGATGATGTTCGTCTTCTTCACGCTCGCCGTCGTCGTGGCCGCGCTTCGTCTCTACGAGACGCGCGGGCGGGAAGAAGCGTCGCCCGCGAAGAGGTGGCTCGAACTGCTCATCCTGCTCGCCGCGCTTCCGGTCGTCGCGCAGTATGCAACGCACATCGCGCAGTTTGCCTTGAACCTCTCCGGCATATTTTCCGGGACGGCCAATTTCGCTTTCAACCTGCCGGGCTATCTCGTGATTTTCGGCCTCGTCGCCCTGCTCGTGCTCGTCGTGCTTTACGAACGGGCGCGGGCAGCCTATCTCATACTCGGAGCCGTCGCCGCCGCGCTGCTGTTTGCGACGAAGGAAACCGCCTTTATTTCCGTGGGCGTGCTCCTCATCGCCTGGGCGATGACGTGGGGTTACGCTTCAATCGCCGGACGACAGGCATGGCTCGGCGGGGGAGAACCCCTGAGCGGGCGCGCGCGCCGCAAGCAGGGCTTGAAGGGAAGCGCGACAGCGCCCGTGAGCGATAGCGATTCGCGCGGACTTGTGGAACGGTTCGGCGGCTGGCGGCGTCTGTCGCTCCTGTCCGTCGCCGCGCTCGGCATCTTCTTCTCCGTCAATATTCTGTTCTACTCGTCTTTCTTCTCGAATCCGAAAGGCGTCGCGGACTCGCTCAAAGCGTTCGACATCTGGACAAAGACGGGCAAGAGCGAGTTTCACGCCAAGCCTTTTCTCACCTACGTCAAGTGGCTCTTGGTGGAGGAGTCGCCCGTGCTCGCGCTCTCCTCTATGGGCGCGCTCGTCGCCCTGTGGCGCGTGCGTCGCAATCGCTTCGCGCTTTTTGCGGCGTTGTGGGGCTTCGGGCTGCTCGCCGCCTATTCGCTGATCAACTACAAGACGCCGTGGCTCGCGCTCAGCATGCTCGTCCCGCTTACGCTCGTGGGCGGCTACGCGATTAATTCGATCTACAGAGCCGACGAGAAGCCGGGACTCTGGCGTGTCGTGGCGTTGTCCCTGTTCTGCTTCGCGCTGTTGACGATGTTCGAGCTGTTCATCGCGCTCGTTCAGCCGAAGAGCCTCATGCCCTACCTCTTCATCAACTATAAGACGCTGTGGCCTTGGGTGGGCATGACCCTGTTGTTTGCGGGGATGGGGAGCTATGCGTTGAACCAGAGCTATAAGACGGGCGGGACGGGCAGGGCGGGACGCGTCTTTGCCCTTGCCACGCTCGCGCTCGCGCTCGTCGTCTGCGCCTATCAAACCTACATGATCAACCTTGTCCACTACGACAACGATGCCTATATCTACGTCTACGCGCACACGAAACGCTCGTACGTGGAGTTGATCGATGAGGTCGAGCGCGTCGCCGCGCGTGCCGGGACGAAGTTCGAGACGCCCATCACCGTCACCGCGCCCGAATACTGGCCGATGCCCTGGTACTTGCGCGACTACAAGAATGTCGGCTATCACGGTCGCCTCACCCCTGCCAACAACGCCGCCGCGATCATCGCCAGCAAGGCGCAGCAGTCCGAGGTGCTGGCGGCAAACGGCACGCGTTACCTCCTCGTGGGAGATTATGAGATGCGCCCCGGCGTCATGCTCACGCTCTACGTCCGCCGCGACCTCGCGGGACGATAGCAAGTGTAAGAATGAACGATGAAGGCGGAAGGATGAAGGATCAATGAAAGCACTCAATCGAGTTAATGCTTTCATTCATCCCTCATCCCTCATCCCTCA
>DASWNS010000059.1:0-16694 GCA_036399115.1 Pyrinomonadaceae bacterium
GACCAGCGACGATCACTGCTCAAGTAACTGTTGAGCGCGGTTTCAACCCTGCCGTCGCCCAAACGCCGGTTGAGCGCCACGAGAGTCTCAGCCCGCTCGCGGCTCCACGTGTCGAACCCATCCTGCGCATTCTTATCGAAGGAAGATTTATTCTGCGCGAGGAGGCCGCCGGAAGTGCTCAAGGTTAAGACTTCATTCTTCTTAACCTTGATCTGGCCTTCCGCTCCCCCGACGCGCACTTCACCTTTGCGAACCAGCAGCGCGGTCGCTTCCCGCTCGACGTTGACGCGGTAGAGTCCCTTCTTGGTCAGGACGATGTTGCCGTGCGGCGTCTGTATCTCCGTCGAAGAATCCTTCGAGTCGGCGGTAATTTCGGCGATGGCGCGGCCATTCTCCACCCGCAGGCGGACGCGTTCGAGAGAGGTGTCCAACATCTGCACCGTCGAACTCGCGCCGACGCGAAAATACGATCCCGGCGCGAGTAGTATTTCGACCGCGCCGTTCTGTCCCGTCTCAACCACGTCGCCCGCTTCGAGATCGACGCTCGTGGTCAACGGCAGTTCGCTGCTGTCGCCGCGCTTCTTCAATATCGCCCGACCGGCGACCAGATTCACCGCCCCGGCGCGCGCCGAGATAACGAAACGGCTCCGCCCTCTCGACTCCGCCTCGACAGTTTGAGCGGCATCCAACGTCTGAGTCTGGGCGTTGGTTGTCACGCCCGTGACAGCACAGAGCACGGCCACAAGCGCGGCGGCCTGCCTGATAAAACCTAATTTTTTCATAACAATTTATCCTGCGTTACGACCAATGATTGTTTTCCGTCGGTTATAGAAGGGAGACTTTCAGCAATGATATGCCTTCGCCTGTTTAAAATCAATCACGGCAAAATTTCGCACCACTATCCTGTCCTGAGCCTCGTCGGGAGTTGCATGTCGCCCTGCATGGGGCGTGCCCGGCGACGGTTACTTCGTCTCACGTTCCAGCCTTTGAAGTTCGGCCTTGAGGCGATCAAGCGCGGGACGCGAGGCGGGATCGTCAAGGAGGTTTCGCATCTCGTGCGGGTCAGCCCGCAGGTTATAAAGTTCGTCCATCCCTTCCAGTTCGGTGTAGTGGATATATTTCCACTCCGCCGTCCGTACGGCCTGCCAGGCCGGAGCGCGCGGGGCGACCTTCTCCAGAAAATACTCTGCGAGGAATGATTCGCGCCAGGGCGTACGCGCGTTACCGAGCAGAGGCAGCAGCGATTGGCCGTGAACTTTTTCGAGCGGCTCTGCGCCCGCCAGCGAGAGAAGCGTGGGCGCGACATCGATGTTCAGAGCGAGGGCGTCGATCTTCATCCCCGGCCTCACGAGTTTGGGATAGCGGATGATGAAGGGCACGCGTATGGACTCTTCATAGGCGAAACGCTTGTTGTCGAACTGCCCGTGCTCGCCGAGCAGGTAGCCGTTATCGCCCGTAAAGACGATGACTGTGTTGTCTAGTTGTCGCTTCCGCTGCAACGCGCGCAACAGCATCCCGACACCTTCGTCTACGGCGGCGAGACTACGCAGTTGATCTCTCACGATTGAGTCGCGGTCTGTGCCGCGCCCGCGTCTGGATTCGGGCGGTTCCGGGGCGACGCCTTCCAGCCGCGCCCAGTCTACGGGTTCAACCATCCGCCGCAGGACGGGCTTGCCCGATAGATCATCAACGGCGGAAGCGGGCGGGATGTACTTCGCGTCGCCGTAGCGCGATTCGTGGCGTTTCGCGGGCAGGTACGGGGTGTGCAGGGCTTTGTGCGAGAGGTAGAGCATGAAGGGCTTCGGGTGCGGGCGGTTAACGAACTCTAGCGCCCAGCGGTTGAGCCAGTCGGTCATGTGGCCGTCGAGTTGCCGCTCGCGCCCGTTGACGTTCACCACCGGGTCGAGGTAGATGCCCTGCCCTTTGAAGCTGATCCAGTGGTCGAAGCCCGGTCGCCGTGAATCGTCCAGCCCCATGTGCCATTTGCCGATGAAGGCGGTTTCGTACCCGGCCTCGCGCAGGCGGCGCGGAAACGTCATCAAGGTATGGCTGATCACGTCCAGACCGAGACGGTCGTTGTTGGTGATGCGGTGCGCGTGCGCGTATTGCCCTGTGAGAAAACTGGCGCGGCTCGGCGAGCAGAGCGGGGTGGTCGTGAAGAAGTTATTGAAGAGCGCGCCTTCTCTCGCCACGCGGTCGAGGTGCGGCGTTTTGGCGAACGGGTGCCCCGTCACGCCGAGCGAATCCCAACGCTGGTCGTCGGTGATGATGAAGATGATGTTCGGTCGGCGCGTCTGTGCGGCGGCAGGCGGGCAGAGCGTGGCGGCCAGCGTCACCGCGCAGCAGAGAAAGAGCAGAGTTGATTTCAGAGTTGATTTCAGCCGGTGCTTCACACGAACTCCTTTCGACCTCGACAGAGGCTCTGTTAGTTCACTCGCTTGACGAAAAACCACTCCGGGCTTGTGGGTCAACTCATGGAGAGTTGCCTGTAGCCTGCGGCCTGCGCCGGGTACCAGTAGAAATTTTCGGACAGCAATTGGTACGGGTCATTAAGAATTGCCGGAAGAACGTAGGAAGGGATTATACTTGGGAAGCTATTCCCGCAACACCGAATCCGAGGCCGACGCGCATCATTTCTTCCTTCAGCCACAACCTGACGGGCGTTTATCCCGGCCACAAAATCAAGGAGAGTTCGGCTCATGCCCCTTCGCCTCAAACGATGTCTATCGTTTCTACTGGCTACCTCGTTCATGCTCGTTCCCGCTGCGGCTCAAACCGCGAAGCCCGCGCCGCCCGACCTGACCAGAGAGCCGACGCTCTACGTGGTCGGTTATGCACACCTCGACACGCAGTGGCGTTGGGAGTATCCGCAGGTCATCGACGAGTACCTGCCGCGCACCATGCGCGACAACTTCGCGCTGTTCGAGAAGTATCCGAGTTACATTTTCAACTTCAGCGGGGCTAACCGCTACCGCATGATGAAAGAGTATTGGCCGGAGGATTACGCGCGCGTCAAGCGTTACGTCGCGGCGGGACGCTGGTTTCCCGCAGGCTCTTCGATGGAGGAGGGCGACCCGCTCGCCCCTTCCGCCGAATCGCTCATCCGGCAGATACTCTACGGCTCGCACTACTTCCGGCGCGAGTTCGGGCGCACCAGCGCGGAATACATGCTGCCCGACAGCTTCGGCTTCCCCGCTTCCTTCCCCTCCATACTTTCGCACATGGGACTCAAAGGCTTCTCCACGCAGAAACTCTACTGGGGTTCGGCGGCAGAGGTCGGCGGCGCGAACTCGCCCCAACGCACGCCCCCCGGAGTCCCTTTCAACGTCGGCCTCTGGGAAGGACCAGACGGGCGCGGCATCGTCTCGGCCTTCAACCCGCGCCCCTACGACAGCAACGTGCGCGAGGACTATAGCAAGAGTCCGCATCCCGGTGCGGCGAATCCGGCGGTGAACTACACGCCCGTCGATTGGCCGCCGCGCATCCGCCGCAACGGCGAGGTGAGCGGCCTCTTCACCGACTACACCTACTACGGCGCGTTCGGCGACATCGGCGGTGCGCCGCGCGAGTTTTCCGTGAAGCTGCTGGACGCGGTAGTGGGCAGGAAGATGGCCGTCCTCCCGCCGCCTCCGCCCGCCTTGCCGCCCGCCGATGCACCCGGCACGCCCATCCGCGTGGGCGACGGCGAAGTGCGCGTCATCTCCGCCACCGCCGAACAGATGTTTCTCGACATCAAGCCTGAATGGACTACACGCCTCCCGCGCTACCGGGGCGAGTTTTTGTTGACCAACCACTCCGCCGGTTCCATCAACTCGCAGACCTACCAGAAACGCTGGAACCGCCAGAACGAACTGCTCGCAGACGCCGCCGAACGCGCATCGGTCGGTGCTCTCTGGCTCGGCGCGCGTCCCTACCCGCTCGCGCGCCTGAACGATGCATGGACGCTCGTGATGGGCGGCCAGTTCCATGACATCCTGCCCGGCACCGCGACGCCGAAAGCGTTCGAGTTCTCCTGGAACGACGACGTGATCGCTTTGAACCAGTTCGCCGGAGTGTTGACGAGCGCGACGGAGGGCATCGCCTCCGGCCTCGACACCGAAGGTCAGGGCACGCCCGTCATCGTCTACAACCCTCTGAACATCGCGCGCGAAGACGTGGTTGAAGCAACAGTCTCATTCGCGGGCGGCGTGCCGAAAGCCGTACGCGTCTTTGCGCCCGACGGGAGAGAGGTTCCCGCGCAACTCGCAGGCGTGCGCGATGGCGACGCGCGGATTTTATTCCTCGCCCGTGTGCCCTCCGTCGGCTACGCCGTCTACGACGTGCGCGCCGCAGACGCTCCGGCTGCGGCCCCGGCTTCCGCGCTCAAAGTCACCGGCACGTCTTTGGAGAACGCGCGCTATCGCCTGAAGCTGGACGCTAACGGCGACGTGTCGAGCATCTTCGACAAGCGACTCGGGCGCGAGTTGCTCTCCGCTCCGGCGCGGCTGGCCTTCCAGACCGAGCGACCGCGCGACTGGCCTGCGTGGAACATGGACTGGGCTGACCGGCAGAAGCCGCCGCGCACGTACGTCGGCGGGCAGGTCAAAGTGCGCGTGGCGGAGAACGGCGCGGCGCGCGTCGCGCTCGAAGTCGAACGCGAGACGGAGGGGTCGAAGTTCGTGCAGACCATACACCTGTCTGCGGGCGATGCGGGCAACCGCGTCGAGTTCGGGAACGTCTTCGACTGGCAGAGCCGCGAGGCCGCGCTCAAGGCCGTCTTCCCCCTGACCGCCGCGAACCCGCGCGCGACCTACAACTGGGACGTGGGGACAATCGAGCGCGGCAACAACGACGAGCGCAAGTTTGAAGTGCCGTCGCACCAGTGGTTCGATCTCACGGACAGGAGCGGCGGCTACGGCGTCACAGTGCTCTCCGATTGCAAGTACGGCTCCGACAAGCCGGACGACCGGACGCTGCGCCTGACGCTGCTCTACACGCCCGGCCTCGGCGCGGGCAACGCATGGGAATACCACGACCAGACCACGCAGGACCTCGGACATCACGAGTTCGTCTACGGCCTCGCCGGTCACGGCGGCGACTGGCGGCGCGACGAAACCGATTGGCAGGCGCAACGCCTCAATCAACCGCTCATCGCCTTCCGCAGTCCGAAGCACGCGGGCGCGCTCGGCAAGAGCCTCTCGCTGCTCGCCACGAACAACAGCCGCGTGCGCGTGCTGGCCTTCAAGCGCGCGGAGGAGAGCGACGAACTCGTCGTCCGTCTCGTGGAACTCGACGGCAAGCGAGTTGAGAACGTCCGTCTCAAGTTCGCCGCGCCCGTCGTGTCGGCGCGCGAGATTGACGGGCAGGAGCAACCTCTCGGCGCGGCCAGCATCTCGCGCGGCGAACTGTTGACGAGTTTCAGTCCCTATCAACTTCGCACCTTCGCGCTCAAGCTCGCGCCCTCCCGCACACGTCTGGCCGCGCCGCAGTCGCGCCCGGTCGAGATGCCTTACGATCTGGTCGCGGCCAGCCCGCACGGCATGAAGCCGCGCGGCGGTTTCGACCGCGCGGGGCGCAATCTCCCCGCAGAGATGCTGCCCGCCGAAATCTCCTACGCGGGAGTCCGCTTCCGCCTCGCCGGAACGGGAGCGGCGGGCAAGCCGAACGCACTCGTCTCGCGCGGGCAGACATTGAAACTGCCCGCGGGTAAGTTTACGCGGCTCTACCTGCTGGCGGCTTCGGCGGACGGCGACCAGCGCGCCACCTTCCGCGCGGGCGGCAGCCCCTTCGAGTTGACGGTGCAGCATTGGGGCGGCTTCATCGGGCAGTGGGACACGCGGCAGTGGGAGCAGGGTGAGCGGCAGGTTCCGCACGGCGCGTCGGCAGAAGTGGCGGCGCGCATCAGGGAACCGCAGTTTCGCACAGACCCTTACGCGCGCATGACCGGCATCAGGCGCGGCTTCATCAAGCGCGCAGACTTAGCCTGGTACGCCTCGCACCATCACACGCCGGACGGCGTCAGCGTACCCTACGCATACTCTTACCTCTTCGCTTACGAGATCAATCTGCCGCCCGGCGCGCGGACGCTGACGCTGCCCGACAACGATCAGATTCGCATTCTGGCCGTCACCGTCTCGAACCAGAGAGAGGGCGCGCGACCTGCACGCCCGCTCTACGACACGCTCGAACAGAATGCTCGTTGACGACAGCATCTCAGCGCGCCCTCACAACGTCTTAAGTTGAAGCAAAAGGCGCGAAGGGTTGAGCGAGCGCACGCGGTTTTCAAATAAACTTCAGGGCGTCAGGCTCAAGTCGTCGCGCTCAAGTCGTCCGGCTCAAGTCGCCGGGCTTGGGACGAATAAGAACGGGCGGCTTACTTACGGATCGTGTAAGCGTAAAGCTCATCCCCTTTGTCGCTGATGTGCTTGAAGGTCAACTCGCGCTCGCCGACCTCAATCGTCGTGAAGCCGTTGGCGGAGCGTGCGAACAGCGCGAGCGGTTCGCGTTCGTCAACGGCGTAAGTGCCTGCGCCGCCGCCGCCCGAGGTCACGAAGTGGCCGCCGCCGGGCGCGCGCAGATGTTGGAGGCTGTGATGATGGCCGCTCACGTACAGGTCTGCGCGCCCCTCGATGATCGGCCACAGCATTCTCCGCATCTCTGCCGTATAGGACGCCCCGCTCAGACCCGACACGAAAACAGGGTGATGGCCGTACACCACCTTCCACGTCGCACGGCTGCGCTCCAACTCGTCCTGCAACCACATGACCTGCGCCTGCGACATCTCATCCGTATCGACTGCGAAGAACTGCGCGGCTCCGGCGGTGAACGTGTAATAGGGCGCGGGCAGCCGCCAGCTTTCACTCCGCGCGGAATAGGCGATCTCGGCGGCGGGGCTGTCGAAGTTGATCCAGTCGTGGTTGCCGAGCACGGCGTAGAAGCGTATGCCGAGCGGCGTGTACATCTCCTCCCACCAACTCTTCCAACGCGGGTCTGTCGGACTCTCCATGCCGCGCGGGTAGAAGTTGTCGCCCGTCGTGATGCCGAAGTCGAAGGGGCGCGCGCGGTGCTCTCGCAGCATCGCCGCCGCCACACGCTTCTGCGCTTCCGTCCCCTGCCCGAAATCGCCGAAGGCTACGAGACGAACCGGCTGACCCGCGCGCTTGAGCGAAAACGGGGGCGGCGACGCTCGCATGAAAGCGGGCAGCGCCGTCCCGCGTTCCAGACTCAGCCAACGCTCGTGTTCGGAGGCGAGCGCGCGCAGCAACTCCCTGTCGCCGCGCGCCCGCGCCGCTTCGAGTCGCTGCTCCAAAAGATTTCTGAGCGGCGACAGGTGGAAACCGCGCAGCGCGTCGAGCGACTGCTGGACCACCGCCGCGTCCGGGTCGGACAGGACGAGATTTGTGAGCGCGGGACGCGCGCGGCGGTTCGTACGAAAGTGCGGCACGTTGAGGACGGCGCGTGCGAGCGCGACGCGGTTGCGCGCAGACGGTTCGCGCGGCAACAACCGGAGCAGGAAGTCTGCCGCGCCCGGTCGTTCGACGAGCCTTGCCAGCAGAGTGCTGCGCAACTGTTCGGGCGCGAGCGCGAGCCAGCGCGTCTGTTCCTCAACCGTCAGGCGCAGGTGCGAGCGCGTCGCGTCGCGAAGGTCTGCGGGCAGCCTCGCGACGAGTTCACGCGAGAGCTTCTGCTCCGCCGCCCTCGCGCTCTGTGCGACGATGGATTGCGACGCGGAGATAAGCGACAGGTTGAAGATGAGGACGGCGGCGAGAAGTTTTCCGTATCGTTGAACCATTGTGTGAATTGCCCTCTAAACTATTAAGCGCGCGTTTCGACATCCGCCGCCTCTCGTGGCTCCGGCGTGAGCCACTTCTCTAGAGAAGATAAATCTCAGGCAAAAGCGCAGCGGCGAAGATGAGTTGTAGTTTTCAAATATGAACTATGTTCGCAGTCTCGATGTGGGCGTGCTCTAACGGCCTGCCGCCGCCATGCCTTTCGCGGGCAGCAGGAGTCTGCCCCGCAGTTCGATCTGCGCGGACGACCGCCCGACGGACACTTCGAACTCGCCCGGTTGCGCGCGCCAACGCTTAGCGGTCACGTCATAGTATGAGAAAGCGCGCCCGTCGAGCACGATTGTCACGCGCCCCGTCTCGCCGGGACGCAGAGAGATTTTCGCAAAGCCTTTCAACTCCTTCGCCGGGCGCGGCACGCTCGGCCTGCGCTCCCCGACGTAGATTTGCGCCACCTCCACGCCGTCACGCGCGCCCGTGTTCGTCACGTCGAACGAAACCTCAAACTTCGGAGCCGCCTCGCGTCCGCCCGAGGCGCTTTCGCTGCTCGGATTGATCCCCAGAGCGCCGTACTTGAAAGTCGTGTATGACAGCCCGTGACCGAACGCGTAGAGCGGTTGCGTGCCCGCGCGCTCGTAGCCCTCGATGAGCGCGCGGTTCCACGTCGCGGCCAGCGCCATGCCTGCGGGCATCGCCGTGGCGGGGCAGGCCAAGCCTCTCAATGCCGCGAATGAAGAAGTCGTCAACGCCGCCAATCAGGTCGATCTTCTTCTCCAAAGTCATCTGGCTGAGAATGGCCTCGACGCGCCGCTCGTCGCCGGGAGCAGGCGACTGCCCCGCCGCCGGAGCCGCGATCAGAAATGAGAGGGCGACGACCGCCGCGCAAATTTTCCTCATGGGATCACCCTCCGGTCTGCTATAGATATGGAGTGATGGACATGTTGGACAAGTCTGTATTAGAGCAACTCTGCGAGACGGCTGACAGTCTCTTCGCGCGCGGTTACGCACACGGTTCGACCGGCAACGTCTCCATACGCCTCGGCGACGAGGTATGGATCACGCCGACCGGCCAGCGGCTCGGCGGCCTCGCGCCCGCGCGCCTCGCGCGCCTCGATCTCGGTGGCAACCTTCTCAACGAAAATCGCCCGTCGAAAGAGCACCCGTTCCACACAGCCATCTACAGGCAAAGAGCGGAAGCGCGCGCCGTCGTCCACCTGCATTCGACCTACGCCGTCGCGCTCTCCTGTCTCGCCTCTTTCGCAGGCGAGGACGATCTCGCGCCGCTCACCCCTTACTACTTCATGCGCGTCGCGCCGCTCGCCGTGCTTCCTTATTTCAAACCCGGCTCTCCCGATCTAGCCCGCGCCATCGAAGGCGTGGCCGCCGCGCACCACTCGCTGCTGCTGCGCAATCACGGCCTTATCTGCGCCGGGGCGACGCTCGCCGAAGCGTGCGACCGCGCCGAAGAGTTGGAGCAGACCGCGCGACTCCACTTCATCCTGCGCGGCGAAGAGGTGCGCACGCTCTCGCCCGACGAGGTGGACGCGCTCCGCAGTTGAAGCCCGCCGGACTCTTCTCCAATGCCCCGCCCGGCAGTCGCTTCACCAATGCGTCCGGCTGACAGTCTTGACGGTCTCGACAGTCTCGACAGTTTCAGGCGAGTTGCGCCAGCCAGTCCAGCCCGCCGCCCGCGCGTGTGTCGAGGGCGTCGAGTGCCTGTTCCAGACTCCAGCCGTGATGGACCAGCCCGCCCGCAGCATCGGCAGCCGCCAGCGGATCGCCGTCGCCGGGAAAGAGCACGTTGCGTCCTACGAGCGCGCCGCGCACGTTCGCCCCGGCCTTGAGTCCGGCGGCGAGTTCGCCGAGGAATGGCCGCACGTCGCCAACCGGGTCGCCGCCGAGCAGGAGGATCGGCAGGGTCGTCGAACGCGCCACCATCTCGTAATTTTCGCAGTAGGGGAGTTTCAGCCAGAGGTAGCGGCTGCTGTCGCCGAGCGCGGAGGCCGCGCCCGCAGTCCGCGTCAGTTCTTCCGCCGTCTTGATGATCCTGTAGCCGCCTTCGACTTTTTCGACGGGCAGCGATTCGAGAAACATCGGAAGTCGGAGCGCGTTCTGTTCCGAGATGGCGCGCACGGTGGCGAGCAGAGTTTTCAGCGAATCGGGTTCGGCGTCGCAGAGGCGCAGCAGAACTTTCGTGCCGTCCAAGCCCCACGCGGCGCAGGCAGCGGGCGACGGGCCGCTCATCGGATCGTCGATCTCCCAACTGCTCCCCAGAAGTCCGGCGCGGTTGAGACTCGCGATGAGAAGTTTGTCGTCGAGGAAGGGCGCGCCGCCCGCACGCTTCATCAACTCGTGGATGACGAGCAAATCTTCGATGATGTCCATCGTGGCGAGCACGCCGTCCACCAGTTCGCTCTGCAAGACGCGCAGCGTGCGCGCCAGATACTCCTGCCGGTTCGCCATGCGGAACGGGTTGTCGCCGACGCGCACGACGCGCCGCGCAGGGTGATCGGAAGCCAGTATGTTGAGCTTACCTTTGGGGGCGAGCCGTCCGCGTCGCTTTCGTTCGTGCGCCACGCGCAAAGGCAGTTCCGGGTCGCTCACGCGCAACCCGGTCACTCGTTCCAGCACCGCCGGGGGAAGAAACTTCTGATAGTCGAATGACAAACTTTAAAACCCTCCTCTTTCCTGTATGAATGCTAAAGCCTCTTCTTCGTAGGGCATGAAGTTAGCGCAGCCGTGACGCGTGACGACGATTGCGCCGCAGGCGTTCCCCATCCGCGCAGACCTGTGCCAGTCCCAGCCTTTCAGATAACCGTAGAGGAAGCCGCCCGCGAAGGCGTCGCCCGCTCCCAGCACGTTCAGCACCTCGACGGGAAACGTCGCCGCCTCAACCGTCTCACCGTTGCGCAGGAAGACGAACGTGCTCCGCGCTCCGCGCTTGACGACGAGCGCATCCGCCGACCCCGCTGCGAGTAACTCTCGAACGCCTTCCCCCAGCGCGCCCGCGAAAACCTCCGGCGACTCGACCGGCGACCCGACCGGCGACTCGACCGGCGACTGCGCCGCTTCGCCCTCTCGCGCGGCGGCAGCCGCTACCTCTTCCACCGTGCCGATGATGACATCCGTGAGCGACAGGATCGGGCGGATGCCTTCGGCGTAGGCGCGCATGTTGGTCCAGAGTTCGGCGCGCACGTCGAGGTCGAGCACGACGCGTTTGCCGGAGGCGCGCGCCGTCTCCGCCGCGTAGATGGTCGCGTCGCGGCTCGGTTGGCGACTGAGGCCGGAACCCGTCAAGAGCAGCGCGCGGCTCTTCTCGACGGGCGCGCCTCTCACATCGTCTGTCGTCAGTTCGAGGTCGGCGCAGTTGTCTCTGTAGGGCACGATGGAAAATTTGTCGGGCGGCTGGATGGCGAGCATGAAGGCGCTCGTGCGCCGCCCCGCTTTGCGCGGGCTGAACTCGACGGCGATCTCTTCGCGCCGGAGAAAGTCGAGCACGAAATCGCCGACGAGGTCTTCGCCTACGGCGGTGAGCAGCGCGGTGCGCAGGCCGAGCCGCCGCGCGCCCACGCAGATGTTCGTCGGCGAGCCGCCCACGTAGGCCGAGAAACTCTTCACTTCCGCGAAGGGCGCGCCGATCTCGTTGGCGTAGAGATCAATCGAACTGCGCCCCATCGCTAACACGTCGTAAGCCGCGTCGGTCATCATGCGGCCTGCTCGTCGAGCGTCTGGCGCGGGTCTATGAAGAGCCACATCACGACGCCGATGAGAAGGAATCCGGCGGCGACGTAAAAGCCCAGAGTCCACGAGTGCAACTCTTGCAGGATGTAGCCGAAGACGATGGGCGCGAGCGTGCCCGCGAGGTTGCCGAAGGTGTTCGTCGTGCCGCTCACGACGCCCGCGCGGTGGCCGCCGATGTCCATGCAGGTCGCCCACACGGCGGGCGTCGTCAGGAATTGAAAGAAGAGCGCAAGGGCGATGAAGAGCGCGGCGGCTACCGCGTTCGCAGTCAGCGCGACGAGCACCAGCATCAACGCGCTCGCCGTCAGCCCGAACGCGCCGACGCCGCAACGCGCGATCTTCTTGTTGCCGGTGCGCGTCACGAGCCAGTCCGTGAGCGTGCCGCCGCACAAAAAGGCGACCGCCCCGAAGACCCACGGCAGCGCGGCGAAGAGTCCCGCCGAGGTCATCGTGAAGCCGCGCGCTTCGAGCAGGTAAGTGGGCAGCCACGTGATGTAGAAGTAGAGGCTGTAGCCGTAGGCGAAATACATGGCGCAGAGGAAGAAGATGTTGCGGCTGCGCAGGAAAGTGCGCCAGGGGATCGCGTGCGAACGGTCGGGGCGGCGCTCCTCACCCGCGCAGATCAATTTCACTTCCGCCGGGTTGACCGCCGGGTGCTCTTCGGGGCTGTCGCGGAACCACCAGTACCACGCGAGACACCACGCGACGCCGAGCACGCCGAACTCGATGAACGTCAGCCGCCAGCCCTGCTGCTGGATGAGTATGAAGACAATCGGGGGCGTGAGTGCCGCACCCAACGCGTGCCCGATGCAGACGCCGCCCATCGCGCGCCCGCGCTGCGAGGCCGGGAACCAGCGCGAGACTGTGCACGCGCTGTTCGGGATGGCTCCGGCCTCGCCCATGCCGAAGAGCAGGCGCATCACGAACAGCGACCAGAAGCCCACCGCCGCGCTCGTCAGTGCGGTGAAGGCCGACCACCAGAGCACGATGCGCGTCAGCGTCCGGCGCGTGCCGAAGCGGTCGCCCATCCAGCCGGTCGGAATCTCGAAGAGCGCGTAAGTCAGCGTGAACGCGCTGAAGATGTAGCCCATCTGCACGGGCGAGAGATTGAACTCCTGCCGGATGGAGGGCGCGGCGACGGAGATGGCGAGGCGGTCGAGGTAGGTCAGCGCGGCCAGCGCGAACAGGAACGCGAGCACTTTGTAACGCACGCCGGAGGCGGGCGCTTGCGCCGCCAGCCCGGTAGCGAGGGCATCGGTCGCAGGGGGGTTCATCTGCATAACAAAGCTATCCCTTCGAAATCTCTCTCGGAATCGTAAAACTTGCCTGCCTTACTCGCGCGCCCGTGCGCGTCTTGTCTTTGTCTTTGTCGTCGTTGTCGTACGCCTCTGCGCGGAAGCCAGTTTGAAGGTCAGAATTTGACGCGGGCGCGTCTCGAAGTTAAAGCTGCCCGCGCCGCCCGCGCTCGCCTGCGCGCAGTCTTCGACGGCGTTGCACGCGCGCCTGTCGAACGCCCCGAAGAGAGGGCTTGAGACGCGCACCTGTCGCGCGCCCTGCGCGCCGCCGAGTTCGATGAAGCGCAGCACCATCCCTTCGCCCTCTTCCGCGTGCTTCCACGCGCTCAAGAGCACGGACGGATCGCTCGTCTCCAGAAAGCTCATGCGGGAGGCGGGCAGCGGGTCGGGGGCGGGGGCGGCCTTGTCCTGCGACTTGACGAGCGTGCGTTCGAGCGGCGTGGTCTGCTCCCAGCCCAAGCGGCTCATGGCCGCCGCGTCGAGTTTGGGCGCGCTCGTCAGGGCGTAGCGGAAGGTGAAATCGCCGCCCTGCGCCGCGATGTAGTTCGTGCCCCAGTAGTTGTTCAAGACGTAGGAGAAGACGGTCGAGCCTTTCGGCTTGAACTCGGTCGGCCACGTGCCGCGCACGATGTCGCCGAAGGTCCAGAGGAACGAGTCGGTCGAGACGAGACTCACCTCCGCGCCCGCTTCGCCCGCCGACACCCAGTTCTGCGCCGAGAACCATTCAAGCCCCGCGCCCGGCATCATGTCGCGGTCGGGACGCACCACCCCGTTCTGCACTTCGTACTTGAACTCCGGCGCGCGCAGGGCGAGCGGGAAGGCGAAATAGGCCGCCTCCTTTTTATAGATCGTCTCTTTGCTCACGCGGTTGACGAACTCGATCCGCTTCTCGTTGTCGAAGAGAATGATCTCGGTCGTGATCTTCGGGGTGTTGACGCCCCGGCTCTCCAGCCGCGCGCTGATGCCCGTCGGCGTTCTCCCGACGAAGACGAGGCGGCCTTCGCGCGCCGCGTGCGCTTCGAGGCGCGCGAGGGGCAGGTGCCTGCGATAGGTGAGCAACTGCGTGAAGGTCGGCGGGTTGTCGCCGCCCGTGACGTAGACGTACTGGTTGAAGCGATAAGCGGCTGACTGGTCTACCAACTCGCGCCGCAAGCTCTTGTCGTAGATGCTGCGCACGCCGCCGCTCTTCGGGTCGAGCGTTACGCGGTAGAAAGAGTTCTCGATGGTGTCCTTCCCCGAATGGGTCGCGCCGCCGGGAGCCGCCTCCTGCGTCGCGGCAGGTGAAGCGGCGGCGTTCGTCGCACTCGACTGCGGCGCGGTCTTGTCCCTCACGTCGTAACTCTTGTAGCCGACGGCGGGCACGCCGCGCGCACGGAAGCGGATGCGCTGGTAGGCCGGGTGATCTTCGAGCACTTCGAAGCGGACGACCTCGCGCGTTTCCAGATCGAACAACTCGCGCGTCTTTTGCAGGTCGAACTCCACCCAGCCGTCGCGCGGCCAGTTGAGCGTGTTGAAGACGACGAGCGCGCGCGGCGAGGTACTGATGCGCCCGGCGATGGCCGTCATGCCGCGCTCCAACAGGTACTCGGCGCAGTGGCGCGCGCCCGTGCCGTAGAGTCGCTTGGTGGCGAGTTCGCGCGTCGAGTCTTCGCTGTGCGGCTCGGTGATGCTGCGCCCCCAGCCCCACGTGTGTTCGTGCATCAGGGAGATGTTCTCCCACATGCAATCGAGCGCGTCGCGCGAAGGCCGGTAGCGCGGATCGACGAGCGACGCGATGACGCCCAGCTTCTCCGCCGAGGCGGCGCGTCGCTCCGTCTCGCGTTCCATCGCCGCGTGGTATGCGTCGGACGCGATGCCGTCTTCCCAGTAGGGGCCGCCGTCGCCACGCACGACGGGAAGTTTCCCGCCGTTTCGTTCGGCCTCGGCGGATATTTTACCCATCGCCTCGCCGAAGCCGGAGAAGCGTAGTTCGGGATAGGCGAACAGGCTGTTCCACTGCTTGACGAGCGCGGCCTGCTGCGGGTAGAGCGAAGTGTTCTCCCACTGGCTGCCGTGCAGCATGACGGCGCGCGCCGTGTAGTCCGGGCGTTCGTAGACGCCGAGGAAACTCGGCAGCCCTTCGTAGCCGTTCGCCACGTGCGTCGGCAAACCGAACTCGCTTCCGATCTGATGGTAGTGGCGCGAGTACCACATCAACACACGCGCGCCGTCGGGGCCTTCCCACCAGAAGGGCGAGCGGCGGTGCAAGTCGCCGAGCATGAGCGTCGGCCCCCGGTCGGCGTTCGCCGCCGCCGCGAAATACTTCAAACCCGAAGCCGCGAGGATCGAGGCGTAAGACCAACTGTAAGAGGGCACGTCCGTAATGTTGGCCGTGTCCCACGCGCCGCCCGCTTCGCGGTTCAGACGACGCGCGCCGTAGAAGGAGCGTATGAGAGCCTCGCCCGTGGGGAAGCCGGTCAGGATCACGGAGTGCTGCGCGGGCACGATGATCTTTCGTTCGCGCACCGCCCGGTAGAACTTCTGCCGCTCCTCTTCGGAACGACCCTGTAGGAAATGGCGCGCCTGCCAGTAGCCGTCGAGCGTGAAGCGAAACTCCGGGTGCGCCGCGTTCATGTCCAGAGCCTCGTTGATGATGCGGCTGTGGAGTTCGGCGAGTTTGGTTTGAAAGTCGGAATAGCCCACGTCCAGATGCTCGTGGGGCACCATGTAGACCGTCCACTTGCGCGCGGGCGTGAGCGTCTGCGCGAAAGCGTGTTCGCGCCCGTCGGCGCGGACGTTGACGGTGGCGCGCGTGTCGGCTGCAAACTCCGGGACGGAAAATTCGAGCCGCTGTTCGCCGAAGTCGCGCCCGCGCGCCGCGAGCGGCTGCGACTGCGCCCCGCCGGGCAACCGGAGCGTGACCGTGCCTTCGGGCACGAGGCCGCGCCAACTGACGACGACCGAGACGACCTCCGAGAGCCGCCCGCCCACGCGCCGGAAGAAGACCGTCGGCGTCGCGCGCGCGCCCGTCACGCCGGAAGCAGACGCCTGCGCCGCCGCGCGCTCGTGCAACAACTCCAGCGCATCGTAGGTGAGCACGGCATAGTCGGTCGTCTCGCCGCCGGGCATGGCGGTCGAGAGTTCGTCGGTCACAGCCGTCAGAGCAAACTCGTTCCGCCCCGCGCGCAGGAATTCGCGTGGCACCTCAATCGTCAGCGTGCCGATTGAGTACTGCGGCAGGATCGCCCCCTCGCTGTTCCCTTCCTTGTAGGTTTCGAGCGGCTGGTGGAACCATCCCCGATGGCCGTTCACGTCCAACTCGACGACGGGCGCGCGCGCCGTCTTCAGGATCAATCCGAGCCGCAGACGATAGACGCCCTCCGGTGCGGACTGTAGTTCGAACTGTATCCTGCGCGCCGGAGCGACGCCCGCCCCCGCCTTGCCGGGGACGACGGCCTGCTGCGTGCCCACCCAGTTCTGCGGCTGCCCGTCGGCGACTCTATACACAACCGGCGCGCTTCCGGCGGAAGCGGCAAACTCTTCCGCAGAGTTATCGAACGCGCCTATTCTCCAGAGCGTGCGCTCGCCCTGCGCCAGAGCGTTCGCGGACAAAATGAGCGACAGCAATATCGCCCGGACGGCGTATCTACGAATCAATAGCTTCTCTCCACACAATTATTCTGTAGCGCTGTGAATTACAACAGGCTGCGAGCTTAAGTTTCGAATTGTCCAGCGGGATTGTGGTTAGATATGCCCCGTTAAGACTCAGAACAGGTTTTCTTACCTGTCATGGTTGCTGCACCTGCCCGTCGCTGATAGACGCGAACCGGACAACGCGATCCGGTGCCCTTACTATCCGGCCAGCCCTTGCGTGTGCAGCGTTTGAAAGAATCGAACGTGGCAGCAAAATACT
>DASWNS010000060.1:0-7860 GCA_036399115.1 Pyrinomonadaceae bacterium
GCATCGGCTTCGGCTTGCAGTTCATCGCGGGCGACATCGCCTCCGGCTTCATCCTGCTCTTCGAACGCCCCGCGCGCATCGGCGATTTCGTCACCATCACCGGACCTGACAGCAAACTCACAGAAGGCCGCGTGCAGGCGATCAAGCTGCGCACGACAGCCGTGTTGACTAACGACCGCATCACCGTCATCGTGCCCAACTCGAAACTCGTTAACGACAATCTCGTCAACTGGTCTTACGCAGACCGCCGCTCGCGCATCTCCGTGCCCGTCGGCGTCTCTTACGATTCCGACGTTGATCTCGTCACCGACACGCTCCTGCGCGCCGCCGAGGGCATCACGCACGTCTTGCCCGACCCGAAACCGAGCGTGCAGTTTTTAGGCTTCGGCGAATCGTCGCTCGACTTTCGTTTGCTCGTCTGGACGGACAGGCCGCGCCGCCACCCGTCCATCAGAAGCGACATCAACTATCGCATCTGGCGTCTCTTCAAAGAGGCCGGAATCGAAATTCCCTTCCCGCAGCGCGATCTCAATCTGCGCGGCGGAGCACTTCGTCTCGCCGCACCTGACGGCCAGCAGTTCACCCTCTCGGACGGGGGCGAAGTGGACGTGGAACACGAAGAAAATCTGACGCGGAGTTAACTTGTGAAGAAGGGGCTTCCGTATTGCTGCGACGCGATGAGGTCGAATCTCGACTATCGTTGCGACGAGCATCCAGACCCTTTCGATGGTCCTGACAATCTTATCTATTACGCTTCATTCACCGCACCGGACGACACGATTTATCTCTTCGCCTTTCACCTTTTTTCTTACTTCTGATACGCTGTCAGAGAGCTACTGAATGAGCAGTCAGTCACCGAAGCGTCCAAGTAAGCGAAACGGAGTTGTGACCCCCGAATGCGTTCCGCACGTTCCCTGAACCACGGCCAGCGCGCCGCTGTGCCGGACAAGCGCGAGGCCATCCTGCGCGCCGCCACGAAAGTCTTCGCCACGAGCGGTTACTTCAACTCGAAGGTGGCCGACGTGGCGCGCGTCGCGGGCGTCGCCGACGGCACGGTCTATCTCTACTTCAAAAGCAAAGAGGAGATTCTGCGTTCGATCTTCGAGCGCGGCGTGAGCGAGGCCATCGCCGCCGCACGCGCGGAGACGGCCATGCTCGACGATGCGCGCGAGAAGTTGCGCCGCATCGCGCGCCTGCATCTGGAGAGACTCGGCGCGGATCGCGATCTGGCCGTCGTCTTTCAGGTCGAACTGCGCGGCTCGACGAAGTTCATGGAAGAGTTTTCCGCCGCCGGGCTGGCCGAATACCTGCGCTTGATCCGCGAGACGCTCGAAGAGGGACAGCGCGCCGGACTCTTTCGCGCGGAACTCAACGCCAAGATCGTCGCCAAGATTCTCTTCGGCGCGCTCGACGAGATGGCGACCAACTGGATTCTCTCCCCGCGCGCCTACAAGCTCGCGCCGCTGGCCGATCAAGTGCTCGACATTTTCCTGAACGGAGTAAGCAACAAAAGATGACCCCCAATCCAAACCTGAGCAACAGACCAGGACACGCGACCGAGACGCTCAACACGCCCGGCGCATCCGCCGACGAGCGAGCAGCCTCAAACTCCACTTCTGCCGCGCCTCCGGCGGATGAGTTCATTCCCATTCCACCGCCGCCGCGTGTGCCGCTGGCAGTTGACGAACCCACGACGCTCGCAGAAGTTTTCGCGCTTGCCACGAGCCGCCATCAGAAGCCCGACGCGCTCAACTACAAGCAGGAAGGCCAGTGGCGCGCGATCTCTTCCGCCGACCTGCGCGAACGCGCGCACCTCATCGCCTACGGCCTCTACGCCCTCGGGTTGCGCGCGGGCGACCGCGCCGCGATCCTCTCCGAGAGTTGCCCTGAGTGGACGCTGACGGATGCGGGCTGCCAGTTTGCCGCCGTCGTTGACGTTCCGATCTACCCGACGCAAGCGCCGCCGCAGGTGCGTTACATCCTCGACGATTCCGGCGCGCGCGTGCTCTTCATACGCAACCGCGCCGCCTTCGAACGCATCTTCGCAGCCATTGACGGTTGCGACACGCTCGAACATCTCATCTTCTTCGAGCCGGAGGGCGCAGCCGAAGCGGGCGCATCGACGCTCGACGAACTCATCGCACGCGCTCGCACGCTGCGCGACGAGCAGCCCGCTCTGATTGACGACCTCGCACGCGCCGCTAAGCCGGACGACCTCGCCACGATCATCTACACTTCCGGCACGACGGGCGAGCCGAAAGGCGTCATGCTCACGCACTCGAACCTCGTCTCGAATTTGATCGATAGCTCCGGCCATCTCGCGTTCAGCGAATCGGACATCGCGCTCTCCGTGCTTCCGCTCTCTCACGTCTTCGAGCGGCTCGGGATGTACATGTACATCCATCACGGCATGAGCGTCTATTACGCGGAGTCAATCGAGAAGATCGGCGACAACATACGCGAGGTGCGCCCCACGATCATGCTCTGCGTGCCGCGCCTGTTTGAAAAAATTTACGCGCGCATTCAGGAGAAGGCCGCCGCTGGCGGCAAACTCAAGGCCGGTATGCTCGCGTGGGCGGTCAACGTGGGGAAACTCTGGGCGCAGCACGTCGTCGCCGGGCGGCCAGTCCCGCCGCTTCTGGCGTTGAAACATGATCTCGCCAAGCGTCTCGTCTTTTCGAAGTGGCGTGAGGGCGTGGGCGGGCGGATGCGCCTGTTCGTTTCGGGCGGCGCGGCTCTGCCCGAAGAGATCGGCTACATCTTCCTCGGCGCGGGGCTGCCCATCGTGCAGGGTTACGGTTTGACGGAAACCTCGCCCGTGATCGCCGCCGGAAATTTGGAAGAGAATCGCATCGGCACGGTCGGGCGACCGATCAAAAACGTCGAAGTGCGGATCGCTGCGGACGGCGAGATCGAGACGCGTGGACCAAACGTGATGCGCGGCTACTACCGCAAGCCCGCCGAGACGCGCGCCGTCTTCACGGAGGACGGCTGGTTCAAGACGGGCGACATCGGCCTCATTGACCCGGACGGTTTCCTGAAGATCACGGATCGCAAGAAAGAGTTGTTCAAAACTTCCGGCGGCAAGTACATCGCGCCTTCGGTCGTCGAAGCGCGCATCAAGAGTTCGCGCTTCGTCAATCAAGTCGTGCTCATCGGTAACGGGCGCAAGTATGCCGCCGCGCTCATCGTCCCCGATTGGGAGCAACTGCGCGCCTACACGCAACACAAAGGCATCCGCGAAGGCGTGGCGACGCCCGCCGAAATGTGCAGGCACGAGCGCATCCTCGATCTCATGCAGCGACAGGTGGACGCGCTCTGCGCAGACCTCTCCAACTATGAACGCGTCAAGCGCATCGCGCTCCTCGAACACGAGCTTTCAATCGAAGGCGGCGAACTCACGCCCACGCTCAAGGTCAAACGCCGCGTCGTCGACGAAAAATACAGCGACGTGATCAACCGTCTCTACGCGGGCAGTTAAAAAATTGAAACCTGAGCGCGGCGAGCATCGTTAGACAACTTTCCGTTTGGAGCTGGCGGCAGGCTATTCACCGCAGAGAGCGAGATATAAGCGCAGCACGCGCGCAGAGGAAAGAGAGATGAAGAGCGAACGATGAATGAGGAATGACGACGGCCACTCGCCTGAGTGCTGTGTTATTCGTCCTTCATCGCTTCGCCTTCATCGTTTTTTCTCTGCGCCCGCGCTGCGCTTCTTTTTGCGCCTGCGACGGTGAGCGCACGTAGTTAAAGTTAATTTTAACCGGATAACAGGACAGTTATGAGTTGGAAAAAGACTATAAACTTGCTGCGCGAAGCTGTGCTCGGCTCAAATCAGGATTTCACGGAGGGCAGCATCGGGCGCGCCATCGCCCTGCTCTCCGTGCCGATGATCCTTGAGATGATGATGGAGTCGCTGTTCGGCATCGTCAACGTCTTCTACGTGGCGCGGCTCGGCGCGGATGCTATCGCAACCGTCGGGCTGACCGAGTCGATGCTCACCATCGTCTTCGGCATTGCCATCGGACTGAGCATGGCGACGACCGCGACCGTCGCGCGTCGCACGGGCGAAAAAGACCCGGAAGGCGCGGCGGTGGCGGCGGTGCAATCAATCATCGTCGGCGTGCTGATCTCTTTGCCCGTCGCAGTCGCCGGGGTGGCCTTTGCGCCCGCGCTCCTAGCGTTGATGGGCGCGGAAGCGAGCGTCGTGGCGACGGGTTCGGGCTACGCCTCGATCATCCTCGGCGGCAACGTCTGCATCATGCTGCTGTTTCTCATCAACGCGATCTTTCGCGGGGCGGGCGACGCGGCGGTGGCGATGCGCTCGCTCTGGCTCGCCAACCTCGTCAACATCGTTCTCGACCCCTGTTTCATCTTCGGCCTCGGCCCCTTTCCCGAACTCGGCGTGACCGGCTCGGCCATCGCGACGACCATCGGGCGCGGCACGGGCGTCGTCTATCAACTCTGGATTTTGCTCGGAGGCAAGAGCCGCGTGCAGGTCAGGCGTGAGCATTTACGGCTCGATGCGCCGGTGATGTTGAAGCTGCTGCGCGTCTCTCTGGGCGGGATGTTTCAATTCCTGGTGGCGACGGCGAGTTGGCTGGGGCTGACGCGCATCGTCGCCGTCTTCGGCAGCGCGGCTCTGGCGGGCTACACGCTCTCGCTGCGGATTCTCATCTTTGCGATGCTGCCTTCGTGGGGCATGTCGAACGCGGCGGCCACGCTCGTCGGTCAGAATCTCGGCGCGGGGAAACCTCATCGCGCGGAGCGTTCCGTGTTGCTGGCGGGTTTGAGCAACGTCGTCTTCCTCGCCATAGTCGCGCTCATCTTCATCGCCTTCACCGAGCAGATCATCGGCATCTTTACGACGGATGCCTCTGTCGTCGCTTACGGCGTCACGTCTCTGCGCCTCGTCAGCTACGGCTTCATCTTCTATGGCTACGGCATGGTGATGGTGCAGGCGTTCAACGGCGCGGGCGACACCTACACGCCGACCATCATCAACCTCGGCTGCTACTGGCTCTTTCAAATCCCGCTCGCCTATGCGCTCGCCATCCATTTCGACATGGGCGCGCGCGGAGTGTTCATAGCGATTCCCATCGCCGAGACGCTGCTCACCGTCCTCGCCATTATTTACTTCCGGCGCGGGCGTTGGAAAGCAAGGAAACTCTGAGACGACGGCGGCGGCTTCTCTTCATTCAAAGCCTCGAACTCTCATCCTCCAAAGCGAAGGGGCGGTCAACTGGCGACCGCCCCTTCGCACCGCTCTTAGACGACGCCTCAAGTTCCCGCGATAGACTTCGAGGGAGCGCGTCGTTTACCGCTTCGACAGGTTACGCGTCCTCTTACGCTTCTTCCAGAACTCGCTCCGCCCATTCCCTGATCACGCGCGTCAATTCATCGAGTTGTTCGTCGAAGAAGTGTCCTGCGCCCGCGATGACTTCGACGCGTGCGTCGGTGGCGGCGGGAAGTTCGGCGACGAGTGTTTGGAGTTTGGCGACATCGCCGAACTCGTCGCGGTCGCCGTGTACGAAGAGGACAGGCTTGCGGCACTCGCGCAGGAATGAGAAATCGTAGCCGCGTTCGGGGATGCTGACGGGCGTGCCGATGCCGACGAGGGCGCGCACGCGCTCGTCACTGATGCCGACTTCCAGCCCCACGCGCGCCCCGAAGGAGAAGCCCGCGAGGATGAGCGGCAAGCGTGGGTAATGCTCTACGAGATAGTCGAGCGCGAGCGCGGCGTCCGCCTGTTCGCCCTGCCCGTGGTCGTGCGTGCCGGTCGTCTGCCCGACGCCGCGAAAGTTGACGCGCAGCGTGACGCAGCCCGCGTCGTTTAAAGCGCGTGCGGCGCGGAAGACCACTTTGTTGTGCATCGTGCCGCCGTGCAGCGGGTGCGGGTGCAGCACGAGCGCGACGCCGCGTGCGCTGCCGCCCTCCGCCGGGCGCGGCTCTTTTAAGATCGCTTCGAGTTTGCCGTGCGGGGCGGGAATGAAAAGATTGCCGACCGGATACAAAGTTGCTCTCACCTCGTTTGTGAATTCTGCCCTGCGGACTGGCGGAAGAGACTAGCAGAGAAGCGTCCGGGGGCAAACCGTGAGGCGGCGGGAGAAAAGAGCGGGGGCGCGAAAGTTAACTTTCGCGCCCCCGGATGATGTGCGTCCGAACTTTCAGCCGGATGGCTAAAGGTTTGTCCGCAGGTTAGTGCGACGACCTGTTAAGTCGCAGCCTCAACTTCTAGGGCAGTGCCTCCGTGTTGATGACGAAGCGGAACGCGCCATCGCGCTGCACGCCTAAGAGGAACTGCACGTTGATGCTCTGACCACTCGGCAACGGTGTTCCGAACGTGATGGTGCCGACGTTCAGACTGCTGTTGACGCCGCCGCCAATCGGTTGATTGGGCGGTTGCTCAAGGGTCGTGCCCTCGATGGTCGTCGGCACGCCGTTAATGGTGGCCGTGATGGTCGTCGAAGTGAGCGCGCGTAGATCGGCCTGGCCGGGTCCGTCGCCGGGGCTGCCGAGCGTGCTCATGTCGGTGATACGGAAGCGCAAGCGTGTGACGTTGGCACCCGTGTTGTTGGTGAACTTCCGCCGCAGGCTCAGGAAGCCGGAGGAAGAAGTGTTTGCATCGCACGGCGGCGTGTTAGGCGCACCGCAACCGAGACGCCTGCGGTTCTCGCCGCCGTTTGCCGGCGCGGTCGGATCGACGAGCGACGGAGGAATGAACGCACTGCGCTCAATCGGGCTTGACCTATTCTCCGGCCCCGGCGCGCCGAGGATGGTTTGAACAGGCCCAGAAGCGGCAGGCTGGCCGGGGAATGCCGCCCCGGTCACGGAAACCAACAGCCAGTCGCTCGCGCTGTCGCCGGTGTCCTGCGGGTAGTTGGTGGTCGGCGAAGTCTTACGCACGTAGGCGTATTGCACCGCCGGCTTTTGTCCCGTCCGACGCAGGCCGTTGCCTTCGATGTACGGCAGGCTTCCGCCGTTACCGACGAAGCCGACCGAATCGATGACCGTCGTTCTGCTGGCATCAACCAGAGCGATGCCCTGATTTTCCTGCCAGAGGTCGGCGAGCGTGCCGATGCTCAAGTCAGCCGCGGCATAGCCGCTCAAGCTGTAGCCGCTGCCGGGGAACGAGTTGACGACGATCAGGTGGCCGCGACGCGGGATGATGATGCCCGCCGGGAAGCCAAGCTGGAAGTCTGTGCCGTCCCTGTTACTGACGACGGCGAAGCCGCCGACATCAATCGGTCCATCGGTGTTGTTATACAACTCGACGTACTCGTCGTTTACGCTGAACGCCGGAGCGGGAGCCGGACTCGGGCTGGGAGCCGGAGTGGTCACGCCCGACGGGCGGAACTCGCTGATGAGCACTTGACCGACCTGCGCCACGGGCGCGGGCTGCGTCGTGGTTCCGGTGCTGTCGCAGACTGCGAGCGAGTAGTTGATCACAGCCGGAGTGTTCGGCGTGATCTCGTGCATCACGACGACGTAGGTAGCCCCGGCGGGAACGGTGAACGAGTACGAGGCGAACGTGTTGGCCGTGTAAGCCGCGCCCGAATCGCCGAGGTAGTTCTGCGAGATGTTCGCAGGGTTGTACGCGCCCAGATAGGCGACGCTGTGGATGCCCGCGTTGTCAGCCCGGAAGGTGACCCTGATACAGGCCGGCGACGCGCTCGTGTTGGTGAAGGTGTACTGGTCGTAACGACGATTGACCGGCGACGGATCGGCATTGGTTCCGGGGAACGGCCTGTTCGTGCAGGTGCTCGGCGTGCCGCCGCGGAAGATGCGGGTCGGCTGCGTCGGGTCGCCCGCCGCGATCTGCCCGTTGATGGTCGGGGCGACTGCCGTACAGGCAAGGTTTTC
>DASWNS010000061.1:0-4796 GCA_036399115.1 Pyrinomonadaceae bacterium
TGACGACGTGGCAGGAGTCATCGGAACTCATATCTACGGTATGCCGTGTCACGTGGATGAGTTGCAGAGGGTCGTCGCTGATTATGCGCAGCGGCAGTCACGTCGCGTCTTCCTGCTGTATGATGCCGCGCACGCTTTCGGTTCGTCTATACGAGGGCGTCGCGTGGGAAGTTTTGGCGACGCCGAGGTGTTCTCGCTGTCCGTCACCAAGATGCTGGTCAGTGTCGAAGGTGGGATGATTTCCAGCCGGCACCCCGAACTGATCGGGCGCATCCGTAAAATGCGCAATTACGGCATCGAGGCCAACTACGACACCTACTGGCCGGGCATGAACGGCAAGATGAGCGAGTTTCACGCTATCATCGGACTCCATAACCTTCGTCGCCTCGATGAACTGCTGGCCGAGCGACAGCACAAAGCTAAATATTATTTCACACGCATACACGAACGCACCGGATTTGAAACTCTGCCGTGGCCGGATAATGTGGTGCACACTTTCAAGGACTTAACCGTTCTGGTTCCTGAACGAAGAATCGGAGAGCGTGATGAGGTGGTAGCCTTCCTGAAGACACAGGGAATTGAAACCCGCGCCTATTTTTACCCGCCTGTTCACGAACAGCGATTGTTTCAGAGTTTTGCCGACCGCGCACTGCCGCGCACGGAATCACTTTCCCGCCGCGTCATCACACTGCCTTTCTACACCGCCATGACAGAGGACGAGATGGATTGCGTAGTACAGGCATTACGTCTGTATGAGGAAGGTAAGTGAACTGCGAGTGCGAGGCGTTCAGAAAGCTGCCTGAGCGAATTCCTCTCCGTAAAAACCACCCCACTATAAGTCTATAAACATGGAATGAATATACTTGTAACAGGCGGCGCGGGGTATCTTGGCTCCGTGCTTATACCAAAACTACTGGCGCGCGGTCATCGTGTGCGCGTGCTGGATTTAGGCTACTTCGGTCTGGGACATCTGCGCGCTCTGCGACCCAGCGTTGAGGTGATCCGTGAAGACCTGCGCGCCCTGGCAGCCGCTCCAGCCCAGATGCATGCGCTCCTCGATGGCTGCGACGTCGTCATTCATCTCGCTGCCGTTTCAAACGATCCTTCGGCTGAACTGAACCCGGGGCTGACGGAAGAGGTGAACTTCCACGCCACCATCGCGCTCGCCGAGGCAGCGCGTGCGCTGGGTGTGAAGTTCCTGTTCTCGTCGTCGTGCTCGGTCTACGGGGAGGCAGAGGGCGAGTTAGACGAGGAAAGTTGGGTCAACCCGCTGACGGCCTACGCAAGCTCAAAAGTTAAAGCGGAGCAGGGGCTTTCAGCCCTCGCGCAGACCGGCTGGCGGCCAGTTATCCTGCGTAACGGTACGCTGTTCGGTTACTCGCCCCGCATGCGTTTTGATCTGGTCGTCAACATCTTTAGCCTCTATAGCACGTTGCACAATGAGATCAAAATCTTTGGCGACGGCCAGCAGTGGCGTCCATTCCTTCACGTCAGCGACTGCGCGCGCGCTTTTGTCTTCTTCACAGAGCAACCCGAACAACAGCACCTCTGCTATAACATCGCGCATGAGAATCTACGTGTGGTCGACATCGCGGCGCGCTTCATGCAATTGAATCCATCGTTGCAGGCGACACACGTTGAGACTCCGGATGAAGACCGGCGCGACTATCGCGTCTCGACCGAAAGGATCGGAGCCGAAGGGTTTCGCACGCGAACCGGCGTGGAGGTGGGAGCCGAAGAGATGATCGAGGCCATCATTAACGGGTTGATTCCTGACCCGGAATCAATCTTCTATCGCAACGCCAAGTGGTTGAAGGAGTTGACGCAGATCGGCTCGAAGAACCATCGTGATATCGTGAGCCTGTTGGAAACACTCTCGCACCTCAATCTGCCAACCCGCGTCTGAAGTTGTCTCTGTGCTGTCAGTGGAAAACGTAAGCTAAGGATGAATCCGAACCGCACGGTGCAGGTAATCATTGTCGGGGCTGGTGGGCACGGAAGCGAACTTCACGCCTACCTGCGCGAACTCTGCGTGCAAGGCTCCGGTATCGAGTTTCTCGGCTTCATCGACGATCACAGGCCGCGCGGCGCGTGGGGCGACACAGAGGTTTTAGGCGGGCTGGCCTGTTTAGAAGAGTTTTTAGGGGCGCGGGTGGGCGAACTCCACTACATCACAGCCGTCGGCAGTAACACGCTGCGACGCACTTTCGTTGAACGATTGCGCCGGATCGACGAGCAACGTCTAAAGCCCTGGACGCTGCAACATCCACGCGCAATTACCGGCCACGGCGTGGAATTCGGCGCGGGCACGTGCCTTGCACCGGGCAGCATTGTGACGACTAACGCGCGAATCGGCTCGCACTGTATTCTCAACGTTAATACTTCTGTATCCCACGACGCCGTGGTCGGGGATTATACAAACCTCAATCCGGGGGTCGTCGTAGCCGGAAACGTAGAGATCGGAGAGGGGTGCTACATCGGCGCGGGTGCGACTTTGATTGACAACGTGAAGATTGGAGAATGGTCAACTATCGGCGCGGGCGCGGTCGTTATTGGCGACATCCCTCCCCGCGTGACGGCGGTTGGCGTTCCCGCACGGGTCATTAAATATCATGAGTAATATGATGCCGCTCATCACATTTATTATCCCCTGCTATAACTATGCGCGCTATTTGCCGGACTGCCTCAATAGTATTTTACAGCAAGAGGGCAAGTTTGATTTCGAGATCATTCTAATTGATGACGCTTCGACCGACGATACGGGCGAGGTCATACGTTCCTACAACGACCCACGCATTCGGGTGATTACACATGCCGTAAACGTAGGGCATGCCGGGACGATCAGCGAAGGGTTGAAATTAGCCCGTGGAGAGTATGTCGCACGCATTGATCCGGACGATCGCTACCGCCCGGGTTACTTATCACGCGTGATACCGAAGTTCGAGGCGCACCCGGAAGTCGGGCTGGTTTACGGGAATGTGTCGTTGATCGATGAGCATGGCGCAACTTCCGTGGGGCGCGGCGACCGGGTGCACGGCGGGCGCGACTACAAGGGGTGCGAGCTGGTGGCGCTGTTGGGTCAAAACTTTATCTGCGCGCCCTCGGTTATGGCGCGTCGAGAAGCATGGCTTAAGGCACTGCCTGTGCCCGAGTGGTTAGCATTTAATGATTGGTATTTTACGCTGATGATGGCTAGGCAGTACGAGTTTTATTACCTCGACGAGGTGCTGGCCGACTACCGCGTGCATGGCACGAACCACCACAGCCGTATCGTGCTGAACAAAACAGAAGAGCCTTCGATATTTTGGCTGCTGGATAAGATTTTTAGTACGCCGGAAACGAGCCCCGAACTTGAGATTGCCAAACAGCGCGCCCGTCGCCGAATCTACGGAGCGCAGTATCTCGACATGGCTGATAAGTACTTCGGCTGCGATTACTGTGGCGACGCCCGCCGCTGTTATCTCGCCGCACTGCGTCATCATCCGGCGTATCTTCTGAATCCGGGCGTCCTCCGCCGTCTGCTTGCTACTTTCATTGGACGCAAAACTTACGAATCCTCGAAGTCAACCGTCAAAGCTGTTCTCGCACCGCTCGCAAGAGTGCGCCGTTAGCGTTATGAAAATAACGACACGCATTGCCTATTCTCTCTTCCCCTCATATGTCTGGGGCACTCTTCGCGAGGAATTAAAACTCACTAGATGTCGCTGGAAGGCACGCCGCCGGGTTGACGGACACATATTTGCGGGCAGCGGTTATAAGCTACATCTCGGCAGTGGACCGCGTGTTGTGCCCGGTTGGTTTAATATTGACGGCGCTCCCCAAGACCAACTCGACCTGCAATGGGATCTGCGCACGCCGCTTCCTTTCGCCAATCGAAGTTGCCGCTTAATTTATTCGGAGCATTTGCTGGAACACCTCTTCAAAGAAGACGCACTCAATTTGTTGCAGGAATGCAACCGTCTGCTTGAGCCGGGAGGCAGCATCCGGCTCGGCGTGCCGGACGCCGAATTGTACCTGCGCGCTTACGTCGAACGCCGGACAGACTTTTTCCAGGGTCTTAAGCATTTGGGTGGCGCCGTCATTCCGCTCTCCACTCCTATTGACGTAATCAATCAAATGTTTAGGATGGGCGGAGCGCACCTATTTGCATGGGACTTCGAAACAATCGAACGCGCACTCGTTGATGCGGGCTTCACACAGATCACACGTTGGCCTTCCGGTCAGGCTTCATCTCCGGAACTATGCCTGGATGACCCCGAGCACGCTTTTGAAACTTTGTACGTAGAGGCTGTGAAGCCGGGCGTTTAAGACGCAAGCTATCGCTCCGCCAGAGACTATGCAGCACGCTAACGCCGTCGCACCCGTGGCGACGCAACCCTTGATTAACTACAACGCGCTCCCGGGCATTCCTTGTCCGATCTGTGCCAGCGAGAAATATGAGATCGTTACTTTGCGTTTTGATGGCGGGCGCATCGTGCAGTGCTTACAGTGCGGGCACAAATATCTGAATCCGACGCTGACGGACGATATTCTCAAGGCCATCTATACGGACTATCACGAGGCGGAGAGCGATGAATCCGTCATCGCGATGGTTTCAAATTGGTTCGCGCAGCCGGATAGCCCATATCAATACGTGCTGCAAAAGCTCGAACTGGATGGCGGGTTGAACGGTAAGCGTGTCGTCGAAGTGGGTTGTGGTCCGGGCAAGTTTCTAAACGAGTGCCGCTTACGGGGTGCTATCGTGGCAGGCGTCGATATCAGTCCGGGCGCGGTACGGATGGCGAAAAACTTCTTTG
>DASWNS010000062.1:0-6859 GCA_036399115.1 Pyrinomonadaceae bacterium
GCTCATCGGGAAACGCCGTGCTGATCTGCGCGGGGCAGACGCGCGTGCTCGTGGATGCGGGGATGAGCGCGAAGGAGATCGTGCGGCGGCTCGCGCTCGTCGGCTGCGACGCCGCCACGCTCGACGGCGTGATCATCACGCACGAGCACGGCGACCACGCGGGCGGCCTGCGCGTGCTCTTGAAAACTCTCTCCTGCCCCGTCTACATCTCCGGCGAGACGCGCGACGCCTACATCGGCGACCGCGAAGGCGTGACCCGTGACGAACCGCGCAAACGCGACGACGCCCTGCGCGACCGCACCGAAGAGATCTCTTCGAGCCGTGATTTCCGTATCGGCGAAATCGACTTTCACCCGTTCACCATCCCGCACGATGCGGCGGACAACTTCGGCTTCACCGCGCGTCACGAAGGCGTCTGCGTCGCCACGCTCATGGACTTCGGCCACATCACGACTTTGATCAACGAGCGTCTGCGCGGTTGCGCTGCCGTCATCATCGAGTCGAATCACAGCCGCGACATGCTCAAGGCGTGCAGCGTCTACCCCTGGGAGTTGAAGCAACGCATACTTTCGCGCACGGGGCATCTCTCGAACGAAGATGTCGCCGTCTGGCTGCGCGACGAGTACGACGGCGGAGCCGAACATATCGTGCTCGCGCATCTCTCGCAGCGCGCCAACAATCCCTACGTCGCCAAACTCTCGGCGGAGGTCGCGTTGCAGGAACGCGGCTCGCTCTTTTCGACCGACACCAAGATCACGCTCTCGTTTCCCAAAGAGCCGACCCCGTGGATCGAACTATGAGCGCGCCGCCCCTCATGCCTCGCGCGCTGCGGCTCTCTACGGCGGCGACGCTCCTCCTTCTCGTTGCGCTCAGCTTCGCGTGCGGCGTCGAACAGAAACGAAGCGGGTTGCCGCCGGACGCGCAGGCGGCGATTGATAGCATCACGAGCGACATGGGGCGCGGCGACTACGAAAAGATTTACGCGGAAGCGGCGGAAGAATGGCGGCGCACGGCGAGCACGGGCGAGAGCCGCGCCAATCTCGAACGCATCCGCAGCGCGCTCGGCAACGTGCTCAGCCGCGCCCAACTCAGCGCGCAGGAACGCGAAAACGCGAGCGGCGACCTGACCGGCCACACACTCGTCGTCAGCTACAACACAAAGTTTGAGCGCGCCGACGCCATCGAAACTTACACGCTCGTCGAACGCTCAGGCCGCTGGCTGCTCGCGCGCTACGCGGTGAACTCGAATGTTCTAAGACAGTGACAGGTGACGGGTGACAGGTGACAAGATAAGAGAAGAGTGACGAGTGACGGGTGACAAGTTAAAATCCTGTCGCCTCCTGCTCATCGCTTCTCCCTCGTCGCTTCTCCCTCGTCACTTGTCACTCGTCACTGCTTTTTTATGATTAATCGTTACACACTGCCCGAGATGGGCGCGCTCTGGTCGGAGGCGGCGAAGTTTCAGAAGTGGCTCGACGTGGAGTTGGCCGTCTGTGAAGTGCACGCGGAGATGGGCACGATCCCGGAGGACGCGCTCGCCGAGATCAAGGCGCGCGCCGCCTTCACCGTCGAGCGCATCAACGAGATCGAGCGGACGACCGACCATGACGTGATCGCCTTCACCACCGCGCTCGCCGAGAAGATCGGCGAGAGTGCGCGCTTCGTGCATTACGGCCTCACCTCTTCCGACGTGGTTGACACGGCGAACGCGCTGCTCCTGCGCGACGCCTGCGATCTGCTCTTGAAAAGGATCGACGCGCTGCTCGAAGTCCTGAAACGACGCGCCTACGAATTTAAAGAGACGCCGCAGATCGGGCGCACGCACGGCGTCCACGCCGAACCGACTTCGTTCGGCCTCACCTTTGCGCTCTGGTACGACGAGATGCGCCGCAACCGCGAACGGCTCGAACTGGCGCGCGCGCGCGTCGCCGTCGGCAAGATCAGCGGCGCGGTCGGCGCGTTTGCGCATCTCGACCCGGAAGTGGAAGAGCGCGTGTGCGCGCGGCTTGGGCTGCGCGCTGCGCCCGTCTCCACGCAGGTCATTCAGCGCGACAACTACGCCGAGTATCTCTCGACGCTCGCCATCGTCGCCTCTTCGCTCGACAAGTTCGCTTTGCAGATTCGCCACTGGCAGCGCACCGAAGTGCGCGAGGCGGAGGAGCGTTTCAAGAAAGGCCAGAAGGGATCGTCGGCGATGCCGCACAAGCGCAACCCGATCCTCTCGGAGCGCATCTGCGGCATGGCGCGCGTGGTGCGCGGCTACGCCATCGCCGGACTCGAATCCGTCGCCCTCTGGCACGAGCGCGACATCTCCCACTCGTCAGCCGAACGCGTCATCCTCCCCGATTCTTCAATCGCGCTCGACTACATGCTCGCCAAAGCCACGTCGCTCATAGACACGCTCGTCGTCTACCCTGCGCGGATGCTCGAAAATTTGAATGCCACACGCGGGCTTGTCTTTAGCGGTCAACTGCTGCTCGCACTGACGCGCGGCGGCGTCTCTCGCGAACAGGCTTATGAATGGACGCAGCGCAACGCCATGAAGACCTGGGACGAAGGCGGCGACTTCCGCACGCGCGTCCTCGAAGACTCAGACATCGGCGCGCATCTCTCGCGCGCGGAGATCGAACGCGCCTTCGCGCTCGACACCTACCTGCGCAACGTCGGCGCGGTCTTCACGCGCGTGTTCGGCGAGCGTGCGGCGACGAACGACGGTTGATGCCTGAACCGGAGCGTGACGATACGCGTTACGGGCGCGGGCATGTTTTTCGGGGGGATGAGATGTTCAAGTTTGTAAGTTTAATGCTGGCGGTTCTGCTTTCAGCCGCAGCCGTCGCGGGGCAGCGCAACGCGCCCGCCGCTCCTGCCGAGTTGGCGGAGATCACGGAGCGCGGGCGGCAACTCGTCGAGTACGATCAGGCCGCCTGGCACGCGACGGACGCCGTCGTCGCTTTGTCGCCGCCGGAAGGCAGCGTGGCGCGCTACATCGCACGCAAGACCGCCGCGGGGTGGGTCGTCGGCTTCGGACGCTTCAACGAAAAGCGCGACAGGTTTCTCGTCGTCTACGAGGCGACGCAGGGCGCGAGTCCCACCGAGTTTAAGGTACGCAAGCACGAGCCGCCGCAGGAGGCTGCCGACTTTTATCTCTTCGCGGCGAAAGCCATCGAGATCGCGCTCGCGGATTTCAAGGGCGAGAACCGGCCTTACAACGTCGCCGTCTTGCCCGCGAAGCCCGAAGGGTTATACGTCTATCTCGTGCCCGCGCAGACGAAGCACGGCATCTATCCGCACGGCGGCGACGTTCGCTATTTGATCTCCGCAGACGGCTCGAAGCTCGTCTCGAAGCGTCAAATGCACAAAGCGATCATCGAGATCGACGCGCCCGCTAACACCAAAGAGGTGGCCGCCGGATTTCACACCGCAGTGATGGACGACATCCCCGAAGACACGGACGTGTTCTACGTCCTCGCACGCAAGCCCGCCGTGCCGGAGTGGATCGGGACGCGAAAATATGTTTATAAGGTAGAGGTTGACGGCACGATCAAATATGTTATGACGACGGAAGCGTTTAGGAAGATGAAATAAGTTTGCGGCGAGAGGACAAGCAAGATGGTAAAAGCTAAAGTTTACGTGACATTGAAACCGGGCGTGCTCGATCCGCAGGGCAAGGCGATCCGGAACTCGGTGGGGCTGCTCGGCTACGGCGGCATCGCGGACGTGCGGCAGGGCAAGTATTTCGAGATCGCGCTCGATGAATCGCTCGAAGGAGAGCGTGCGCGCGAAACCGCCGAACGCATGGCGCGCGAGGTGCTGGCAAATCCTGTGATCGAAGATTATCGCGTGGAGATAGAGTAATGAAATTCGGCGTTATAGTTTTTCCCGGCTCAAACTGCGACCACGACGCGTATCACGTCATCTCGAAGCATGTCGGCCAGCCCGTCTCCTTCATCTGGCACCGCGAAACCGACCTGACGGACTACGACGCGCTCATCATTCCCGGCGGCTTCTCCTACGGCGACTACCTGCGCGCGGGCGCGCTCGCCAGCCTGTCGCCCGTCATGTCGAGCGTGCAGGAATTTGCGGCGCGCGGCGGACTCGTCCTCGGCATCTGCAACGGCTTCCAAATTCTGTGCGAAGCGGGGCTGCTCCCCGGCGCGCTCATCCACAACCGCGATCTGCATTTCGTCTGCCAGCACGTCAACGTGCGCGTGGAGAACGCCGACACGCCTTTCACGAGCGAACTCAAGCGCGGCCAGATTCTCTCCATGCCCGTCGCGCACGCCGAAGGCAACTACGTCTGCGACGACGAGACGCTCGCCATGCTCCGGCGCGAAGACCGCATCATCTTTCGCTACTGCGACGCGCAGGGCAACCTCACCGAAGCAGCCAACCCCAACGGCGCACGCGATCATATCGCGGGCATCTGCAACCGCGAGCGCAACGTGGTGGGGCTGATGCCGCACCCGGAGCGCGCCTGCGAAGACCTGCTCGGCTCCTCGGACGGGCGCGGCCTCTTCCACTCGCTCGCCGCCACGCTCGCCTCCGTCTCCTAAAAGAAGAAACGACGAAGGCGGAACGATAAGGACGAAATGAAAGCAAGAACCTTTTGTCTTTCATTCCGCCTTCATCATTCCGCCTTCGTCGTCTGTTTTCTACGGAACTTCCTTGCGCCCCCGTCAGTATTTAGTAGACATTGGGGCAAGTCTCCCGCCAGACAACATCCAGTAAGGAGAATCTCAGCTATGCGTACCTCGAAACTCGCTCTCTGTCTCGGTCTGTTTATCGCGCTCACACATGGGTTTGGCGAAAGCGCGCGGGCGCAAACGAAGGAATTGACGGCTTCCGAACAGTCCTATCGAGAGGCGCGTCGCGTGCTCGACGCCGGACTCGCGGCCTACGGCGGACTCGACGCCCTGCGCACGATTGAAAGCACGACGATCCGCCACGAAGGCTTCACCGTGCATCGCAACCAGAGCCGCCGCACCGACCCGCCCTACGAGCGCACGCCTCTGAGCGGCACGCTCATCCTCGAACCGAGGCGCGGGCGTCTCTATCACGACAACAAGGGCAGCTATCCCGGCGGCTTCAACTGGCACTGGGGCTTGATGACGAACGGCAAAGAGACGGCGCGCGTGACCTTTCTCGAACGCCGCATCAACTCCACCGCCGCGCTCCCGCCGCAAGCCATGCGCGGTCGCCTGCGCTGGCTGCCTCACAACATACTCATCAACGCGCTCGAACGCGCCGTGCAACTGCGTTCGATGGGACGCGCAAACTTCGATAACCGCCCGCATGATGTCGTGACCTACGCCAACGAGGACGGCGTGCAGTTGACCGTCTATCTCGACGCCGGAACGCATCTCGTCTCGAAGTTTGAATTGCTCGGCAGCGATCCTTATTTCGGCGACTCGGTGCAGGAGGTCATTTTCCCGGCGCATCGCGCGGTCGAGAAGTTTCAGGTGCCGACGGCGCGCGTCACGAAGATCATGGGCGAAGTGGTGGAAGAGATACCTTACGTCGAAGTGGCCTTCAATAAGAGTCATGGCGACGAGCAGTTTAAAGCGCCCGCAGGATTCAGCGCGCCCGTCGCCGCGCCTCCCGTCGAAACTCCGCCCGTCAATCGTCTTGCGGAGAACGTCTACATGATTCGCGGCGGCGGCTACAACGTGCTCGCCGTCGGCTTCAAAGACCACGTGATGGTCGTCGAGACTCCGGGCGGCGACAGCACCTCGCGCGAGATCATCACGAGGATCAAGGAACTGATGCCGGGCAAGCCGATCAGGTACGCGGCGGTCACGCATCATCACGACGACCACGCGGGCGGCGTACGCACTTACATCGCCGAGGGCGCGACAATCATCACGACGCCCGCCCTGCGCTCCTTTTTCACGCGCGTCGCGGCGGCGCGAAACTTCACCTTCCAGCCCGACGCGCTCACGCGCAACCCGCGCCCGCTCGTCCTCGAAACCTTGCAGAACGGCAAACGCATCTTCACAGACGAGACGCAGACCGTAGAGTTGTATGACATCGGCTCCGGCCCCCACATGGATGAGATGATCGTGGCCTACCTGCCGAAGGAGAAGATCATCTTTCAGGGCGACCTCTTAAACCGCCCCGAAGACGGGCACATCGCGCCGGGCAACGCCACGACCGCGCACTTCGCCGGGTGGCTCAAAAAATCCGGCCTCGCCGTCGAACGCATCGTCGGCGTGCATGGCCCCGTCGCCACGCCCGACGACCTGCAAAAAGCGGTCGCCCTGATACAGCAGTCACAGAACTGAAGTCCTCGACGATGAACGCGGAATGATGAACGAGAAAAGCTGTCCAGCGGGTTAACGCCTGCCTGCTTCATTCATCCTTCCGCGTTCATCATTTCTCTCCAATGAACTATCCGGCGACGCCGCCCGACGAAATTCTCTCTTGGGCGGAAGTCCAGCGCACGCATCGCATCCGGAACGGCGTCTACCAGCGCGGCGGGCGGCTCATTTCGCTCCTGACCGACTTCGGGCGCATCAATCCCTGCTACCCGGACGCGCACGCAGACACGAGCGGCGAGACGATCATCTACACGGGCGCGGGGCGTCGCGGCGATCAACATCTCACGCCGCCGAATCGCGCCCTGCTCTCCGCCATCGAGAGCGGCCACGCCGTCCCGCTCTTCAACAAACTCTCTGTCGGACGCTGGCAGCACATGGGCTACTGGCGCGTCGTCCACGCCACGCACCAACACGACGCAGAAGAAGACCGCATGCTCTGGCGGTTCACCCTCAAGAAAGCACTTACAAGTGATGAGTGATGAGTAATGAGTGATGAGTAAAAACAGAAGATTTGTCTTTAACTCATCACTCATTACTCATCA
>DASWNS010000063.1:0-1826 GCA_036399115.1 Pyrinomonadaceae bacterium
CCGCCGAGATGAACGAGATTTTCGAGCGCATCGCCATCGAACTGCGCCACCAATATTCCATCGGCTACAAGCCGAAGAATTTCGTCAACAACGGCAAATGGCACAAGTTGAAGGTGAAGGTGACGCCGCCGCGCGGGCTGCCGCGCCTCTTCGTGCGCACGAAGGAAGGCTACTTCGCCACCACACAGCCGCGCTAGAGCCTGCGCCGCGCCCGTACGAGCCGCGCGATTCTCCCGGCTCTCACTGGCAACGCGCCGCGCGCCCGGCTCCTCTAAAGGTGCAGGCGGCGTGACTCGCACGACGCGCATCAGTTCTTTTTAGCCCCAGCCGCGCGAAGCCAATTTTTGGCTGACAAACGAAGCGCCCCGCGCGCCGTCCCCGCCTTTTTCGAATGGCGGACGGGGGCGTCGCCGGGCGCTTCCTTGTGCTCGTCTCGAAGCGTCGGAGCGTGGCTATCGCTGGTTTTTAAGTCGCAGGAGAAGACGGGATGCCACATCGCAAAGTTAATCACACAGGCCGTCGCGGTCGTCGCAATAACGGCGGCAAAAGCGTGCGCCTCTTTTTGTCGCTGGCCTTCGTCGCCGCCGCGCTCGCCTTCCTGAGCGTCGTCAACGTGGCGACGCACGCGCAGAGAGCCTCGGACGATTCACGCCCGCGCCGCGTGGCGAACTCGCAGCCGCAGCAACAGCAGACGCGCCCGACGCCCCTGCCGAGTCCCGTCCCGCAGCTACAGACGCCCGCCGCGCAGCAGACGCCCACGCCTCCCGTGCTGCAAGACCCCGGACAGGATGTGGACGAAGACGATGTCGTCAAAGTTGACACGAGCCTCGTGAACCTGAACGTGCGCGTCATCGACCGCGCGAACCGTCCCGTGGACGATGTGCGGCAGGAGGAGTTCAAAATCTTCGAGGACGGCGTGCCGCAACAGATATTCTCTTTCACGCGCGCCGAAGTGCCGATCAGCTACGGCATCGTCGTGGACAACTCCGGCTCGATGAAGACGCAGTTGGAAAAAGTGATCGACGCGACGCGCACCATCATCCAGCAGAACAAACCCGGCGACGAGACGTTTCTCGAACGCTTCGTCAGCAGCGACGAGATCGCTATCTTGCAGGACTTCACCGCGAATCAGGAAGACCTCGTGGATGCGCTGGACAAGATGCACACCGAAGGCGGGCAGACCGCCGTGCTTGACGCCGTGTATCTCGCCGCCGAACACGTCGGGAAACACAAGAAGGGCGACCCCTTAAGCGACAAGCGGCGACGCGCTCTCATCCTCGTCACCGACGGCGAAGACCGCAGCAGTTTCTACAAACAGGCGGAACTCTTCGAGTTTCTGCGCGAAAACGACGTGCAGATTTACGTTATCGGCTTCGTCAACGAACTCGATTCGCAGGGCAGTTTCATACGCAAGAGTTCGAAGGACAAGGCCGTGAACCTGCTCAACAAACTCGCCACCGAGACGGGCGGGCGAGCCTTCTATCCCATGTCGCTCGCGGAACTCCCCGGCATCGCCAACGAGATCACGAAAGACCTGCGCACGCAGTACGTCGTCAGCTACAGCCCGACCAACAAGCGGCGCGACGGCACGTTTCGCAAAGTAAACATCCGCATCGAAGATACAGGCAAACGCGACAAGCGCATCGCCGTCACGCGCCCCGGCTACACAGCCCCGCGCGGAGAGGCCGCCGCGCCCGCGCGCACATCTTCAACTTCCAACAAGCAACCGTAACTACAGGGACAAGTGATGAGTGACGGGTGACGAGCAAGACCGAAGAAGTAACAAAGTGAAGCGTCACTCCCGAATAGACGAAACGCTGCTTTCG
>DASWNS010000064.1:0-5479 GCA_036399115.1 Pyrinomonadaceae bacterium
CAATCAGCAGTTAGCGATCAACATTCGGCAATCAGTAATCAGCAGTCAGTGAAGAGTGTTGAAAGTGGCGCTGTTTTGAACTCGTCACTTGTCACCCGTCACTTGTCACTGTCTTATTGATTGACTCCGCTGGCGAGGAAGCCGCCGTCCACGACGAGCACTTCGCCGTTGACGAAGCTGGCCGCTTCCGAAGCGAGAAAGACTGCCGCACCGGCCAACTCCTCGACCTTGCCGAAACGCCGCGCCGGAGTGCGCAACTGGAATTCACGCCCGCGCTCCGTTTCGTCCAAAAGCTTCTGGTTGAGCGCGGTACGGAAGACGCCGGGCGCGATGGCGTTGACGTTAACGCCGCGCGACGCCCATTCCACGGCCAGAGACTTCGTGAGCGAGGCGACCGCCGCCTTGCTCGCCGAGTAGGCCGCCACTTCGTAGAGTGCGACGAAGGTTGAGAGCGAGGCGATGTTGATGATGCGTCCATACTCGCGCTCAAGCATGTGACGGCCAAAGACCTGACAGGCGCGCAGCGTCCCCGTCAGGTTCGTCTCGATGATGTCGTTCCAGTCGTCCTCAGGGAAGTCCACGGTCGGGGCGCGCTTGGTGCGTCCGGCAGAGTTGACGAGGATGTCCACCTTCCCGAAGGCTTCGACGCTCGCGGCCAGAACCCTTTGCAGGGAGTCGCGTTCGGAGACATCCGAGACGACGCGCAGGCTCCTCCGCCCGCGTTCCTCTATCTCGGCTGCCGCCGCCTCTACCTGCTCCATCCGCCGCGAAGTCGGGACAACGTCTGCGCCAGCCTCTGCCAGCCCGTGCGCGATGGCTCGCCCGATGCCAGAGGTGCCGCCGATGACAACGGCCACGCGGCCATTTAACTCCAGAGGTTTGTAACTCATTGTCCGGCTATCCTGCCTTTAACGGGGCTTACGCTGGTGGAGACACTTAAGGAGAACCGAGCGCCCCGAATTTTTAATGTTTGAAGAACCGCAGCCACTTTAGCAGGCATATCTGCTGTCGGGACATACGCTTTAGAAGGTTAGACCAATTAATGAACGCGCGGAAGGTATGTAACACCAGCAGGCATAATCTGTCAAGCATCAAATCTCTAGTATATTGACGTTATTGTTAATTTATTGCAAATTACCTTGCTTTATCATGCTGAATATGGTAAAAAGCCACCTTCACAAACGGGGCAATGGTTAGACCATTGATTAAATCAGCATCTACAATCTGCGGTGTGGCTGGCACTGTTCAGGCACAGAAGTGGGAAAATCAGCGGAGGTTTAAGAGGTGTCGGCTCCTAACACAGAAACATTCACGCGGCGCGTCGCGGGCAATAACGTCTGGCTCGCTTACGGCGGCGGTGCCGACCCGGTCGCGGCGTTGCAGCCGCGAGAACTCCGTTACGAGATTTTGGAGTCGGAGGAAGCGGTCGGGCGTGCACAGTACGAAGAGTTGCAGCGTGCGGCGCGCGAGAAGGATGGCGATCTGGTCATCATCCTGCTCGGCGGGCGCGGCGCGCAGGCCATGTACCGGATTTTGGGCGAGTTGGCCGAAGGCACGCAGGCCGACGAACTGCTCGCGCGCCTCCACGTCTTCACGCAGGACGCGCTCGCGCCGATGCGTATGGACAACGGCCTGAGCTTCGTGCGCGACTTCGAGCGTCTGCTCGGTCGAGCCTTCTTCGCCAAGGTCAAGAGTTTCACGCCGATGCAGACGGACACGGAAGACCTTGAAGGCGGGCTGGCGGGTTATCTGGAGAAACTTGCGTCTCTGGGCGGCATAGACATCTTCTTCCTCGGCCTCGGCCCGGAGGCGGGTGAGGCGTCGCACCTCTGCTACATCAAACCGGGTTCGGGCGCGACGGCGCGCGACGTGGCCGGGGTGATCCCGATCTCGCCGAGCATACTCGAACACCACATCACGAAGTTTAAAGTGGGGGGCAGCGCAGTCACGGAGGCCGACGAGGCGGAATGCCGCGCGGCGACGCACATCCTGACGCTCGGCCCTGCCGCCATTCTCGGCGCGCGCCGCATCGTGCAATCCATCGTGGACGCCTCGACTGCGCCCGCCAAGCGCGCCAGCTACCGTCGTGTACTGGAGACGGAGATCGAAGAGGACGCCGCGCGCCGCGCCGCTCAATGCGACGAGAACCCCGGCCTCTGGCTGCGCCTCCACCCGAACGTCAGATCGCTGGTCCTGCCGGATGTTTTCCAAGCCTGAACCGTAGCCGCAAGGCAAGAAAGTTAGAAGAATAATGTCGAGCATGATTACACAGGCGCAGCCCGTCAGCGAGTACGCCATCATCGTCAGCCCCGAAGACAACCTCGCGGTCGTCAAGCGCGAAACCGCGCCGGGACTCGAACTCGCTTTGCCGGGCGGGCGCGTCATACGCGTCGCGGCCACAGTCCCCCCCGGTCATCGCTTCGCCACGCGTGACATCCCGCAGGGAGAGTTCGTCCTCCAATACGGCCAGCCCATCGGCACGAGCCTCGGCATCACGGAGGGCGATTACATCTCGCACGCCAACATGTCGGACGACGTGCCCATCGTGCGCGACCTGCCCGAAGACCTACAGACTCCGCCGCCCGACTATCTCCCCGTCTCCGAGCGCGCCACCTTTAAGGGCTTCCGCCGACCCGACGGACGCGTCGGCACGCGCAACTTCGTACTCATCGTGCCGACCTCTATGTGCGCCAGCCACGAGGCGCAGCAGATTTCGATGATGTCGGAGTTTCTACACTACAAGCGCGAGCGTTACCCGAACGTTGACGGCGTGGTCGCCATCCCGCACAACAAGGGCTGCGGGTGCCAGGACGGCTCCACCATAGACGTGATGCTGCGCACGCTCTCCAACTACGCCGACCACCCGAACGTCGGCGGCGTGATCCTGATGGACTTGGGCTGCGAGAAGACCAATCTCGCCAAGGTCGAGCAGTACTTGCTCAAGCGCGATAAGAATTTCGACAAGCCCGTCGCCAAGATCGGCATACAGGACGTGGGCGGCACGCAGGCGGCCATCGAGCAGGGACTCAGGGAAGTCCAGCGGATGCTGCCGGAAGTGAACCGCATCGAGCGCGAAGAGGTTTCGGTCAGCGAACTCGTCCTCGGCGTCAAGTGCGGAGGCTCTGACGGCTTCTCCGGCATCTCGGCCAACCCCTCTCTGGGGCGCGCGGCAGACCACCTCGTACGCTCCGGCGGCACGGTCTTAATTACAGAGGTGCCCGAGTTCTGCGGAGCCGAGCACATCCTCGCCAACCGCGCGAAGGACGCTGCGACGGGACGCGCCATCTACCGCATGATCGACTGGTACAAGGAGTATGCTTCGAAGTTCGGGGCGGTGCTCAACCAGAACCCCAGCCCCGGCAACATCGCGGGCGGACTGCTCAACATCACCATCAAATCTCTGGGCGCGATGGCGAAGGCCGGGACCACGCGGGTCGAAGGCACTGTGGATTACGCGGAAACGCCGCAGGGTCGCGGGCTATACTTGATGCAGGGTCCGGGCTACGATCAGGAGTCTACGCCGGGCTTGGTCGCAGCGGGCGCAAACGTCGTGGTCTTCACCACGGGGCGCGGCACGACCATCGGTAACGCCATCGTGCCCGTCATCAAGCTGGCTTCCAACAACGTCGTCTTCGAGCGCATGTCGCGCGATCTAGACCTCTCAGCCGGGAACGTCATCGAGGGCACGGAGACGATTGACGAGGTCGGCGCGCGCGTCTTCGAACACGTCCGGCGGGTGGCGGGCGGCGAGGTGCTGGCGAAGGCCGAAGAGCACAAGCACAGGGAGTTTCAGTTCTGGGCAGAGCAGACCGTCTCCCTCTAAACGATGAAGGATGAACGCGGAACGATGAATTAGGAATTGTCAGTGGTCAGTTGCCCGTTGCATGTGACAATTGCACAAGTTACTAAAGACGGGTTTTGAACAACTGGCAACGGACAGAGAACAACGGGCGGCTTTTACTTCATCGTTCATCGTTCATCGTTCCGCGTTCATCATTTCTTAACTGATATGCCCACGCTGAGAGATGTAGCAACACTGGCCGGTGTCTCGGTCACGACCGTCTCGAACGTCGTCAACGACGCACGCCGCGTCTTACCGGCCACGCGCGCCCGCGTCGAGGAAGCGATGGCGCAACTCAACTATGCGCCCGCGCGCGGAGTTGCCGGGACAAGCGCATCTCCGCTTCCCGCCGACGGCCACACACGCCCCACTGCATCCTCTTTCGCCCCCGCCATTCAGGATAGATCGCGTACGGGCGACACAACGGGTTTCAGGGCATACGCCGTCGCAGCCGCCGCCGACCCCGGCACGCCGGGCAAGGCAGCCCGCATGCTCCTGCGTCTACTGCGTGCGGCGCAGCCCATCTCACGGGTCGAACTCGCACGCCGCCTCGGCGTTAACCGCAGCACTGTAACCGACATCTTCAAACCGCTCATCGCCTCTGGATTGGTGCGCGAAGAGTTGGGCGCGGGCACGGATCGCGTCCTCGGACGCCCGCCCGTAGCTCTCTCCTTCAACGACGATCACGTCTTCTTCGCCGGTGTCAATATCGGCATCCGGCGCGTGCAGGTCGGACTCGGCACGCTCGGCGGTGAGATCGTGTATGAGGACGACTTCGACACGCCCCACGATCCGGCGGAAGCGTTGTCGCTCGTACGTGAGCGCATCGCTCGACTCTGCGCAGGGGGCGTGGGACGCACGTTGCGTATGATCGGCGTCAGCGTCTCAGGCATGACCGACGGAGGACGGAGCCGACTCGTCTACGCACCTCATCTCGGCTGGCACGACGTAAGGATCGCCGATGCCCTCCGCTTCAATCCGGCGGGCGGCGTGGCCGCGCCGGACGAAGAGGCCGTGCCGGTGGTGGTCGAAAACGACGCCACGGCGGCGGCGATCTATGAGTCCCGGCTCGGCCTGCGCGACAGGGACGTGAACCTGATGGACAACTTCGTGCTCGTGAGGTCGGGCACAGGGATCGGCGTCGGGCTGGTGCTCGGCGGCGAGGTCTACAGGGGCGCGGGGCGCGGCGAAGGCTTGGCGGGCGAGTTCGGGCACATGACTATCGTAGCCGGGGGGAAGGCGTGCGTGTGCGGCAATCGCGGCTGCTGGGAGCGTTACGCGTCCGCCTCGTCTGCCGCCTCGCTCTACGCAGGAGATAGACTCCAGACGAACGGGGCTGCGCGCCCGCGTTACGTCGAGATCGTGGCGCGCGCCGAAGCGGGCGAACTGCGCGCGCGTCGGACGCTGGAACACGTCGGCGAATATCTCGGCATCGGCATCGGCAACGTCATCATGGGACTCGGCGTGCCGCGCGTGATCTTGAGCGGTCGCGTCGTACTCGGCTGGAAGTTCATCCACGAACCGCTCCGCAACGCCGTCGCGCAGAGCATGGCGGGGAGGGCTGGCGGCTGGTCTGTCGAGCCGGGGGAACCGCGCGGCGCGGGACTCGGCGGCGCGCTCGAAGTCGCCGCCGAAGGT
>DASWNS010000065.1:0-1539 GCA_036399115.1 Pyrinomonadaceae bacterium
TCGCCGCCGGAGTCGGCTGCATCAGTTGCCACACGGAGCATCGCGGCGCAGACTTCCGCCCCGGCGTCGCCCCCTTCAATGCAAGTTTTCAAAAGGGCGTCGCGCCGGAGCAGACCTGCGCCGGTTGTCATAACGACGGCAACAAAAAACTCTATAACGGTCGCGAGGTGCGCACGCCGCACGGGGGCACGTTCGGCTATCCGGTCGTGAGCGGCCAGTGGAAATGGAAGGGACTCGACGCGGAAGCGTGGCAGCAGAAGCCAGACACCCTCAAGCAACTCGTCGCAAACTGGCCGGTCGCGCCCGGCGATGAGAACGCGCGACGCAGCGCGCAGTTTCACGCGCTACATCTCTATCGTGTGCGCACGACCGGGAGTTTAGACGGAAACGCGGAAGGCGAAGTCTCCTGCTCGACCTGTCATAAATCCTACGGCGCGACGCTCGACCGCGAGACTCCGCGCACAACCTGCGCCGCCTGTCATAACGGCAAGACGGACACGCGCACAGGCGTCGCGCTGCTCTCAGCCGAGACGCCCAACTGCACCTCTTGCCACGTCCAGCACGTGCGCGACCCGCGCCACTGGAACCCCTCGCTGCTGGCGACGAAGTGAGAGCCGGGCGGCGAAGTAAAAGTAGTCTGTAGCTCAAACCCGCATAATTTTTTCGAGAATCTTTTCGAGACTATGAAAAAGTCGCAACTGTTCATCATTCTCGCGCTGACCGCGTTGCTGCTGTCGATCAATCTGCTGACCCGCGATGATTTCGCGGGCAAGAGCTATTTCGGCGGGCTGCCCTGGTTCGGTTGGGTTGGCGTGAGCCTGTTTTTGATCGCGGTCGGCATCGGCTTTGCGTTGCGCGACGCGGCGCGTGCGCGCCGCCTGCTCGAAGAGCCGCCCGTCGCCACGAAGGACGAAGAGAAAGAACGCCTCCAACTCACGCAAGAGCTGCTTGAGAAGTACGACCCAGATGGCCCTAACTACCCGCACCCCGTCATCGTCACGGAACGCTGCATCGGCTGTCACGCCTGCGTAGATGCGTGCCCGCATGACGTGCTCGCCATCGTCAACGGTTTCGCCACCCCCATTGCGAGCGCGCAGTGCATGGAAGACACTTCCTGTCAGGTCGAATGCCCGGTCAACCCGAAGGCGTGCATCGTCGTCAACACGACGAAGAAGATTCCGCCGCGCAAGGTGCCGACGCGCGACGCTTCGTTTATGACGAACGTTCCCGGCTGCTACATCATCGGCGACGTATCCGGCACGCCTCTCATCAAGAACGCCGCCAACGAAGGCGCGGATTGCATCAAGCACATCGTCGAAGAACTGCACGCCGCGACAGCCGAACCGAAAGCCGAGGTGGACGTGGCGATCATCGGCGCAGGTCCGGCGGGACTCTCCGCCGCAGTCATCGCGAAACAGGCCGGGCTTTCTTACGTGAACATCGAACAGGACAAGATACTGGCGACCATTGATGCTTACCCGGCCAACAAGTATGTCTTCTTCAAACCGGAGACGATGGAGTCGCGCGGCGGCATCGCGG
>DASWNS010000066.1:0-10713 GCA_036399115.1 Pyrinomonadaceae bacterium
GAGCTGCACGGCAATAAGTGGTACGCGGGACAAGCCCTGCGCACGCTCGGTCGTTGTCATCTCGCGTCGGACGAGCCGGAACGCGCGCTCGCAGAGGGGCTGCGCGCGCTCCGCTATGCGGAGCAGATCGGTGATCGCCATGCCGTCTGCGATTCGCGCCTCCTGTTGAGTGAGACGCACCTGCGGCGCGGCGACCTGGCTCAATGCGAAGAGCAGTTAAATCTGGTGTTGGACGAAACGGCGGACTCTTCGGCAGACCTCGCCGTGTCTGGCGAAGCACAACGCCTGCAAGGCTTGCTCTCGCTCGCAGAGGGCAACGCCCTGCCCGCCGCGCAACACTTCGGGCGTAGCGTCTCGATCTACGAAATGCTCGGCGACCGTTATCGCAGCGCGCGTTCGCTTTACGATCTCGGTCGGGCTTACGCCGCCGCGCAGCCCGAACGCGCACAGGAATGTCTCAACCGCGCCGCAGAGACTTTTCGCGAACTCGGCGCGCGGCTCGACATCACGCGCACGGAAGTAGCTCTGGCCGCGCTCGAACGAAGCCGCAGCAGCGTCGGCGACGACACAGCCCGCGCGTCGCAACAAAAATTCGACGACCTCACGCATCTCATCCTGCTGCGTCTCACCGATGCGGTCGCCTCCCGCGAACTGCTCCTGCGCGAACTCGCCGCAGTGATCTATCAGGAGACGGGCGTGCGGCAAATCCTCATTACGGAGCCGGGTGAGATCGCGCACGACAGCATCGTCGTGGCGCACGGCTGGACGGAGCGCGAGGGCGAAGAGTTGTTGGAGAAGCTGCGACGCGCGGAGAGTGCGGAAGAGAGAAGCGGCGTCGCACATGCGCACAACACGGAGATCATCGAACTGCACGCGGCGAACGCGCGTCCGGCCACGCTCCTCGTTTCGCCGCGAGGGGCGGCGCATCTGCCCGGCGGCGTCTCGCTCGCTCCGCTCCTGCGGATGGTTGAACTCGGACTCGACGTTTGCGCGTTTCGCGCCAAGGCTCGTGAGGGAGCGGGCGGCGCGGAGCAGACAGCCAATCCGACCCAGAGTTTCATGCCCGGCTTCATTCATTCGTCGCCCGCGATGACGAGTTTAGTTGAAGAGGTGCATAAGATTCGCTCCTCCGATGTGACGGTGCTCGTGACTGGCGAATCAGGTACGGGCAAGGAACTGGTCGCACGCGCCATCCACGCGCTCTCCTCGCGCCGCGAGAAAGTCTTCGTGCCGTTCAACTGCACGGCAGTCCCGAAGGAACTCTCGGACGCCTACCTGTTCGGCTATCGCAGGGGGGCGTTTACGGGCGCGGTGTCCGATTCTCCGGGCGTGATTCGTTCGGCGGCTGGCGGCACACTCTTCCTCGACGAGATCGGCGACCTCCCGCTCGACATCCAACCGAAACTCCTGCGCTTCCTGCAAGAGGGCGAGATTCAACCGCTCGGCGAGCAGCGACCGGCGAAGGTGGACGTGCGCATCATCGCTGCCACCAACAGCGATCTGGACGAGATGGTGAAAGACGGACGCTTCCGCGAAGACCTCTATTATCGTCTGAACGTTATCCGCCTGCGCGTGCCGCCGCTCCGCGAGCGTCGTTCAGAGATTCCCACGCTCGTCAATCATTACATCGGCCACTACGCGGCGAAGTTCGGACGCCGCGACATACGCATCACGCCGGAGACGATTGATCTGCTGATGGTCTGCGAATGGCCGGGCAACATTCGCCAACTCGTCAACGAGATTCAGCGCATCATGGCGCGCGCCGAAGACGCCACTTTGATCACGCCCGACCATCTCTCGCCCGAACTCAAACACACTTCCGCGCCCGTCTCCACGACCACGACAAACGTGGCCTTATTCGGCTCGCACGCCAATCACGCGCCGGAACACCTCTCTCTGCCCGACGCCGTGGAAGACCTCGAACGCCGCATGATCGCAGATGCCTTGCGCCGCCATCGCGGCAACATCTCACGCGCCGCACGCGAACTCGGCATCACGCGTCGCGGTCTTCAACTCAAACTCGGTCGCTACGCCATGAGCGCCACCTCCTGAGTCGAAACTTATTCCTGCCGACCAGCGTAAATAACACCAGCCTCGCCGCAGCTTTGTCTTATCAATACGCGCGTTTCCCCATCCTCTTAATGACAGTGTTAAGGAGAACCCCAACATGGAACCGACAGAAAAAGCCAATACGCACGACCCGGCAGAGGGAAGTGAAACACCTTTCTTCGCGCGCTTCCTCGAAGGGCAGCATGCCGAAACCAAACCTGACGCGGCGAACGACGAGGCTTCATTCATGACGCTCAAGTACCCCTCAGACCGCGACGAGATTGACAGGCAGAACGTTTAATCAGAAACGTAGCCGTCACCACAGTGGGTCAATCTCTTAAATGAACTGCTACCGGAGACGTTGACGCCACAACAAAGGTTAAGGACATCCCATCCCGGATGTCCTTAACCTTTGCACCGCGACTTTCCCAACTCTTCATCAACAGTCTTCTTCGTATGCAGACCAAGCCGGAACGCGACACCGTCCTGCTACTCACGCACAGCGGCGACTACTACACGGTGGAACGCGTCGCCGACGCTCTCGCAGCGCGCGGCGTAAAAACTTTTCGCTTCGACACAGACCGTTTCCCGCGCGAGGTGCGGCTCGCCGCACGTCTCGATGCGGAAGGCTTCAGCTACACAATCGAAGAGGCCGCAGCCGTATGTCGTGCGGACGCGGTGCGCGCGGTGTGGGCGCGAAAGATTTGGTTGCCGGAGTTGGACGAAAAGCTCGACCCGAAGTTTCGCGCGATGTGCGTGCGCGAGTCCGTCGCCGCGCTGCATGGATTCCTCGACGGGTTGCAGGGCGCGCGTTGGGTCAACGAACGCAGCCGCGAGTCGGAGGCGGAAAATAAACTCCTGCAACTGCGCCTCGCACACGAAGCGGGCTTGCGCATCCCGCGCACGCTGCTGACGAACGACGCGCGACAGGCGCGGGAATTCTTTCGACAGAACGACGGCGCGCTCGTGGCTAAACTTCTCGCTCCGCTCAACGTCAGCATGGGCGCGTCTTCGGCCTTCGTCTATACGAACGAAGTGTGCGCCGCCGACCTTGAAGAAGCGGGCGGGCTTCGCCACAGCCCGATGGTCTTTCAGGAGCGCATCCCGAAATCAATCGAACTGCGCATCGCATACGTCGCCGGAAAATTCTTTGTCGGCGCGCTCGACGCGAGCCGTTCGGTGGGCGGGCAAGTTGATTGGCGACGCGCCACGCCCGCAGAGTGTCAATGGCAGCGAGACGAAATTCCGCCCGAACTCGGAACGCAACTCACGACGTTGATGCGCAAACTGCAACTCGTCTACGGCGCGATTGATATTATTCGCACGCCTGCGGGCGAGCACGTCTTTCTCGAAGTCAACCCCGGCGGCGAATGGGGCATGCTCGAACGCGATCTCGATCTTCCCATCTCGGAAGCCATCGCCGACGCCCTCCTCGCCTGAGACTTTCCCACCCGCCCGAAACTTTTATGACCGTTCTCATCATCACGCACAGCAAAGATAACGAAAGCGTCGCGCTCGTTGCGAAAGCTATCGAGCAGCGCGGCGGCAGCCTCTTTCGCTTCGACACGGACAGATTCCCGACCGAAGTGCGCCTCATCGCCGAGTACGGCGACGCGTCCGAGAGACTTTCGCTCGTGTCCGGCGGCGCGACGCTCGACCTCCGGCGCGACGTGTCGGCCATCTGGCATCGCCGCCTGAACATTGGCGGGCAACTGCCGCGCGAGTTGGATGGACAGATGCGCGCGGCGTCTGTCGGCGAAGCCCGCGCGACCGTCATGGGAATGCTGGCGAGCCTCGATGCGTTTCGCATGGACGAAGAGTTGCTGATCCGTCGTGCCGAAAACAAGCAGTTGCAACTTCAACTCGCACGCGCAATCGGATTGGAGACGCCGCGCACGCTCATCACCAACGACCCGCAAGCCGTGCGTGACTTCGCGCGCACGTGCGAGCGCGGCCTCGTCGCAAAGATGCTCTCCTCCTTCGCCATCCAAGCGGGTGATGCGGAGAAAGTCGTCTTCACCAACCCTCTGACGGCGGAAGACCTGAACGATCTCGACGGTCTGCGACTGTGCCCGATGACTTTTCAGGAACAGGTGTCGAAGCGTCTGGAACTACGCGTGACGATTATCGGCGAGCGCGTGCTGGCCGCCGCGATTGACTCGCAAGCGTCCGCACGCGCCGCGCACGATTGGCGTCGGGACGGCGTCCAATTGCTCGACGCATGGCAGCCTTACCAACTGCCGTCCGGCACGCAGGAGAAATTGTTGCGTCTGATGGACTACTTCGGGTTGAACTACGGGGCAGCCGATTTCATCTTGACGCCGGAAGGCCGCCACGTCTTTCTCGAAGTCAACCCCGTCGGCGAGTTCTTCTGGCTCGAAAAATGTCCCGGACTGCCGATCTCAGACGCCATCGCCGACTTGCTGCTCGGACGTTCGACGCGAAGGGGAGAGGGCAAGGGATAAGGGGCAGAGGCGAAGACAGAAACAGGAAGCGGGGCGCAGCACTTAAACGCTGCGCCCCGCTTTCATCTACAACCCTGACCCTCGACCCCTTACCCTTTCTCCTGTCTTGTGTTCTCCGCGAGCATGTTGCAGAAGAGCGCGCCCTGTTCGATGGCGTCTTCCAGTGCTTTGTGCGTGTGCGGCAGATCATCGAACCAGTGTCTGGGCATGTTTGATTTAACCGTGTGGTGGAAATCTTTTTTGAGCATCGCCATCGCATAGGATTTGATGTCGAGGCCGATGAAAGAGAACGGACTCTCGCCCGCGAACTTGTGCAAGTACCATTGCACGAACATGTAATCGAAGACGACCGGATAGGCCACGAAGATGGGACGACCGGGCAGCGACTTGAGCCATGCGACGTAGTTCTTCATGGCCTCTGCGGGCGTCTGTAAATCTTCGCGGCAGGCCGCCCATGCTTCGGGCTGCGTCTTCCACCACGCGAGCGTTTCGGGATGGCCGCTCGCGCCGGGCAGCATTTCGAGGTTGGCCGTGAACGTGCCGATCAAAGTCTTGTCGGCGAGATAAGCAGCGGAGCCGAAACTGAGCATCGAATGAGGGCCGGGAATCGGGCCATCGGCTTCCACGTCGGTGCTGACGTAAATTTCCTTCATGTTTTTAACCTCGATGCGAATTGAAAATAGCTGACCGAACCGGCACGCGCCTTTCCGCGCACGCGTTTGCGGATGACGACAAACGACGACAAACTAAGAGACGGTCGCATTCCGTTGCGACCGTCTCTCATTTCGAGTCAATTCAAGACTGTCCGTTCTGTCCGTTAAAGTTCGGCGGTTAAAGTTCCGGCGTCGGCTTCTTCGTGCGCGGCGTGGCGGATTTCGCTGCCCCCTTACGCGCTGATGCGGCTTTCGGAGTTTTCGTCGAAGCGGCGCGCACGGGCTTCGCGTTCTCCTCCGGGGCAGCTTCCGCTTCACCAGTCCTGCCGAGAAATTCCGACACGGCGTTGGTCGCGCCTTCGACGATGTCTGTCACGCCCGCCGCGATGTCGGCAGCGATCCCACGTCCCGATTCGGGAATGCTCGCGGGCACAGCCTGCCCGACCGCAGAGGCGACCGCCGACATCGCCTGCGCCGGTGTCTCGACAGTGTCGAGGGGGCGCGGGTTCAGCATCGCATCCCAGCGATAACGAACTTCGGTCTGCGGCTCGGCGAGGCGTTTGAAGACGAGATTGACGACCGTATCCGTCACCCAGTTGTGATAAAACTCGCCGACCGAAGCGAGTTCGGCATCGGGCGCGGGGTTCATGAAATCAATGGCGTAGGGGATGCCGTCCTTGATCGCAAACTCGACCGTATTGATGTCGTAGCCGAGTGCGCGGCAGAGCGTGCGCACGTCGTTCGTGATGCGCTCGGCGAGTTCGGGCGTCAGGTAGTTCGGGTCTTGAATATACTGCTCGCCGGAGAGATAAGGCTTGCGCGGATCGTAGGGCATGATCATCACTTCTTCCTGCCCGATGCAGTAGCAGCGCACAAACTGGTCGAAGGCGATGAACTCCTGGAGCGTCATGCAGAGCGTCCCCGTCGTGTCGTAAACTTCCCAGAGTTCCTCTATCGAATTGACGCGTGAGACGTTTTTCCAGCCGCCGCCGTCGAAGGGCTTGATGATGGCGGGCATGCCTACGTGATCCACGATGCCTTGCCAGTCGAGCGGAAATTCGAGATTGCGCAAGGACTCGCTCGTGATGCCTTCGATGTAGTCTTTCTGCGGCAGGAGCGCGGTTTTCGGGATGGCGACGCCGAGCTTGGTCGCGAGCGAAAAGTTGAAAAATTTATCGTCGGCTGACCACCAGAAAGGGTTATTGATGATCTGCGTGCCTTCGAGCGCGGCGCGCTTCAGGAACGCGCGGTAGAAGGGAACTTCATGCGAAATGCGGTCAATAATAATGTCGTAGCGGCGCGATTCTTCGAGCGTCACGCCGCCGACGATCACGTACTCGGCTTCAACTTCGCCCGCCCCGCGCGCGTTAATCCGGTCAATCAATGCCTGCGGAAACGTCTTCTCACGGCCAACCAAAATACCAACTCTCTTCACAATGTTAATATCCTTTCAAAAAAATATCGTGCAGCCGGCGACGGGCGGAAAAGTTAAGACCTTTGTTACCTGTCGCCACTCACGCGTCTATGAAAACCGTGAACTCTACATGCCCCCCGCCATGTTGTCAAATGAGCGGCGGGCATCCGCACGCAGGGTTTTACGCATCAATAAAAGTGCTCGGCGCTGACCCGGGCGCGACGGCTTACGGGCGTCGGCTTCTATGTTACAATTCGCCAATTGATTTGTTCGATCTTCACTCCCGATGGTTTTTAGCGAAAAAGTTTTTAAGGAGATGTTACTGGTGTTGCGACGTTTTTATATACGTGCGTTAGCCGTCATGGTGCTTGGTGCGGCTGGCCTCTCCAGCCCCGCTTTTGCTCAAACAACTCAACCCGGCGCGTTGCCGACCCCGACGCCCGAAGTGAAGGTTGAAAAAAAACCTGAACTGGTTACCGGCAAAGAAGCCAAAATGCCGACCGCCGAGCAGATAGCCGAGACGGTCATCCTCATCTACGGCGGCGGCGGCGGACGCGCCGTGCTCGATCAGATCAGGCGCAACGGCGTCGAGCGCGGGAAACTGACGCGCACGGCGAGCGACGGGCGCATAGAGGAATCCAGCTACGAGCAACGCTTCGTACGCGGCGAGACGGCGGGCAAGGATAAGATTCGCGTCGACCAAAAGATGCCCACGATGGAATACGCGCTCATCTTCGACGCGGGGCAAATCTGGGGCATCATCAACGGCACGGCCTTCACGCCGAAGCAGGAAGCCGCCGCCGAACTCATCTCGCAGACCCAGCACGGCATAGACACGCTGCTGCGTTATAAAGAGAACAACTCGACGCTGGCCTTCGTCGGGAAAGAGAAGATGAAGGGGCTTGAACTCTGGGTTATCGACCTCACCACCAAAGAAAACAACAAGACGCGCTACTACATCAGCGCGAACCCCGACCTGCGCCGCACGGCGCGCGTCCTCTGGCTCGAATACGAGGAGCCGTCGGAGGCCGGTTCGCCGCCCAGCAAGTACCGTCGGACTTTCCACGATTATCGCTATTCGCAAAACACGCTCGTGCCCTTCCGCTCCGTCCTCTACAAAGATGATAAGCAGGTGCAGGAGGCGCGCGTGCTCACCGTCACCTACGGCGTCAAGATGGACGACAGCTACTTCAAGAATCCGGAAGCGGCGTCCAACTAAGCCGGGCGGGCGTCGCCCGGTTCTCCAACACGAATATTTTGTGAGAGGCTGAAATTGATCGTTTCAGCCTCTCATTTTTTGGCGACGGACGCTTGCGAATTGCTACGTGAATTACGCTGCGAGTTGCTCAGGCGGGCGCGAAATGCTCGCGGGTTGAGGTTGTGGCTTTAGACAAAAGGGTGTGCTAGTATCCCGCCGCTTTCGCCCCGAAACTTCGTCCGCTTGAGCCGGTGTTTGCCCTTAAGCTTTCCTTCAAACTTGAAACTCCGTCTGCCGCGTTTCCGAGCCGTTGCCTTCACCTTGCCCGCCCCTCGACGCGCCCGCGCGCAAACTTACACAGGAGGAGCCTCTTCTTGCCCGGCCTGAATAATTTTGAGGAGTCCACGCTACTCCACGCGCTCTCCCGCAACTACCCGACGGCTGAGACGGCCATTGCCGAACTGGCCGCTTTGCGCGCCGCCCTCTCGCTCCCGAAAGGCGTCGTCCACGTCGTCAGCGATGTCCACGGCGAGTATAAAAAACTTCGTCACATCATCAACAACGCGTCGGGCAGTTTGCGCGAACTCTCAGGCCAACTCTTCGGCGGCAGGTTGAGCGTCGAAGAGCAACAGGAATTATTGGCCGTCCTCTATTACCCGCGTGAATTGATGGAGCACCTGCACGGGCAGTTGAACGAACGCGCGGCGCGTCGTGTCTGGGTGCGCGCGATGCTCCGGCGGCAATTCGAGATCGTGCGCGAACTGGCGCGCGGGTGTCGTTACCGTCAAGTCTCCGCCCTGATGCCGCGTGAATACGCAGAGCTTTTCGAGGAACTGCTCGCAGAGGCTTTGACGGGACGCACGCACGCCTACGTGGACGAGATGATCGACGCCTTCGCCGAACACAGCCGCGACCTTGCGGCGGTGCGCGCGGCTTCGCGTCTGGTGCGCAATTTATCCGTCTCCGAGATCATCGTGGCGGGCGACCTCGGCGACCGTGGACCGCGTCTCGACAAAGTGATCGATTATCTCTCGGAGCAGCCGAACGTCTCTTTCACTTGGGGCAATCACGATGTCTCCTGGATGGGCGCGTGCCTGGGGCAGGAAGCCCTGATCGCGACGGTGCTCCGCGTCTCGCTCCGCTATCGCCGCCTGTCGCAACTCGAAGAAGGCTACGGCCTGATCATCGCGCCGCTCGAACGTCTGGCGCGGACAGTCTACGCGGGCGACCCTTGCGAGCATTTTCAGACGAAGGGCACCGGCTTGCGCGACGATCACTTGATGGCGCAGATGCAAAAAGCCTGCGCCGTCATGCAGTTCAAACTCGAAGGTCAGACCATCCGGCGCCATCCCGAATGGGAGATGGAACGGCGCAATCTGTTGCACCGGATTGACGCGAAAAAAGGGACGGTCGAAATTGACGGGCGCACGCACACGCTGCTCGATGTGCATCTGCCGACCCTTGACCCGGCTGACCCTTACGCGCTCTCCGCAGAAGAGCGCGCGTGCATGGATCGCCTGCGACAATCGTTCGTTTCGAGTTCGCGCCTGTGGGAGCACATGTCTTATGTCTCGCGTCGCGGCGCGACGTGGCTCCGCAGGGATCAGGCTTTGATCTTTCACGGCTGCGTGCCGGTTGACGAGCGCGGCGAGTTTCTCTCTCTGAACGTAGAGGGGCGGGAGTATGCGGGGCGCGCGTTGTTCGATGCGCTCAATACGCTGGTGCGCCGCGCGATAAACGAGGGCGCGGAGAACGTGGGCGAGCGCGCCGATTGGCTCTGGTATCTCTGGACGGGCATGCGCTCGCCGCTCTTCGGTAAAGATCGCATGGCGACTTTTGAAAACTATTTTGTCGCAGACGAAGAGGCGCGCAACGAGCACAAGAATCCTTACTTCAAGTTGATTCACGAAGCGGAATTCTGTCGCCGTGTAGCGGCTGATTTCGGCATCGAGGAAGACGCTCTGATCGTCAACGGTCACGTCCCCGTTAAGGTCGAGAGAGGCGAAGAACCCGTCAAGCGCGGCGGCAACGCCGTCACGATTGACGGCGCATTCTCCGAAGCCTACGGCGACCGTGGCTATACGCTCATCATCGCGCCCGAACGCGTCGCGCTCGCAGAGCATCATCACTTCGAATCCATCTCGGAGGCGATCACCGCCGGGGCAGACATCGTGCCGAAGGTCACGACCATTCGCACCTACGAGCGCATGCGCCTCGTCGCAGACACGGAAGAAGGCGAAGTTATCCGCCGCCGCGCAGGCGCGCTCGAACGACTGATCTTCGCCTACGAGCGCGGCGAATTGTTGGAAGGGCAAAAATGAAAGCTGAGTTGCGCGTGAAGCGCACGGCGCGGCAGAAGTGCATAGACGTTCCTTCCACAACTGTGTTAGTATCCCGCCGCTTCAACGGGCGACACCAAAGTCTTTTCGCGTCCTGCTTTTCATCCTGATTAGGGTTAGGCTTTCCGCGCACTGTCCTACAGGTTCCAATTGTGATCTCTGAAAATAATCTGCGAAGATGCTTTAAACGTCTTACATGATCACAGACGGGGCAACGCTCTTTCCGCACGTCACAACCGCTACAATGTGCGTTTGCACGGCCTTCCGCGAAGGGCGGGAGGGTAGAAAAATTCTGCAAGGAGCCGACAATTAATGGAAGCATCCGCTGTGAGCCAACAGCAGGTACAACTCGACACTCTCTGCGTTAACACGATCCGCACGCTCTCGATGGACGCCGTGCAGGCGGCCAACTCAGGCCACCCCGGCACGCCGATGGCGATGGCTCCGGTGGCCTACCTGCTCTGGAACGAGATCATGCGCTTCGACCCGGAAGACCCCATCTGGCCGAACCGCGACCGCTTCGTGCTCTCGATGGGACACGCCTCGATGCTACTCTATTCGATGCTGCACCTGACGGGCGTGAAGGCCGTCAATG
>DASWNS010000067.1:0-3030 GCA_036399115.1 Pyrinomonadaceae bacterium
GAACTCGCGGCGGTCGTCATCGCCACGCCCGTCGCCACGCATTACGAGTTTGCACGCGCCGCGCTCGCAGCGGGCAAGCACGTGCTCATCGAAAAACCTTTCACGACGAACAGCCGCGAGGCCGAAGAGTTGGTCGCGCTGGCGCAGGCTCGCGGCCTGACCTTGATGGTCGATCACACGTTCGTCTATACGGGCGCGGTGCGCCGCATCAAAGAGATCGTCGAGAGCGGCGAACTCGGCGAGTTGCTCTACTTCGACAGCGTGCGCATCAATCTCGGCCTCTTCCAGCGCGACATCAACGTCGTCTGGGATTTAGCCCCGCACGATCTCTCGATCATGGACTACCTCGTCGAGCGCGAACCCGTCGCGCTCACGGCCACGGGTAGCTCGCACATCGAAGCGGGCATCGAAAACATCGCCTACGTGATGCTGCGCTTCCGCGATTCCTTCATCGCACACTTTCATTTCAACTGGCTCTCGCCCGTCAAAATCCGCCGCACGCTCATCGCCGGAAGCCGCAAGATGATCGTCTATGACGACATCGAACCGACCGAGAAAGTGCGCGTCTACGACAAGGGCGTGACGACCAATCGCATCGAATCCGACACCGACAAGGAGGCCGCTTACCGCACCCTCGTCAGCTACCGCACGGGCGACGTGTGGGTTCCGAAGCTCGATTCGACCGAAGCCTTAACGCACGTCTCCGCCGAATTCCTCGAAGCCATCACAGACAAACGCGCGCCGCTCACCGACGGCTCGGCGGGCTTGCGCGTCGTGCGCCTGCTCGAAGCCGCGCAGGAATCAATCAATCAAGGCGGCAAACTGATCGAGTTATAATTCCTGATGACGACCACTCCCACAACGGGCATGCAAGTGCCCCTGCTCGACCTGAGACAGCAACACGAAGCGTTGCGCGAAGCGTTGCGCGCGGCGACCTTGCGCGTCCTCGATTCGCAACAGTTCGTCTTAGGCGAAGAAGTCCGGCTGCTCGAACAGGAGATCGCGCGCTATTGCGCGACGCGCCACGCCATCGGCTGCGCTTCCGGTTCCGACGCGCTCCTGCTCGCCAGCATGGCCTTAGACATAGGCGCGGGCGACGAAGTTATCACTACGCCGTTCAGTTTCTTCGCCACCGCCAGTTCGATCACGCGAACGGGCGCGCGCCCCGTCTTCGTGGACATCGAACCGCACACTTACAACCTCGACCCGTCGCTCGTCGAAGCCGCCATCACGGAGCGCACGCGCGCCATCATGCCCGTGCATCTCTACGGCCAGTGCGCCGGGATGGACGCGCTGTTGGAGATCGCCGCGCGGCACCAACTCCCCGTCATCGAAGATGCGGCGCAGGCCATCGGCGCAGAAGATGCCACGCGCCGCGCGGGGTCTATGGGACGCATCGGTTGTTTCAGTTTCTACCCGACGAAAAATCTCGGCGGCGCGGGCGACGGCGGCATGCTCACGACTGACGACGACGCGCTTGCCGAACGCTTGCGCGCCTTGCGCGTCCACGGCGGCGCAACCGAATATCTACATCGAGAGATCGGCATCAACAGCCGTCTCGACGCCTTGCAGGCAGCGATCCTGCGCGTCAAGCTGCCGCATCTCGATAGTTGGTCGCAGGCGCGGCGCGAACGCGCAGAGACTTACTCGCTGCTCTTGACGAACGCGCGCCTTGCTTTCCCTCTGAGCATTCCCTTCATCCGCGAACACACGCGACACATCTTTCACCAGTACGTCGTGCGCGTGCCAAGGCATCGTGACGCGCTCATCGAACACTTGCGCGCACACGGCGTCGGCGTCAAAATTTACTATCCTATGCCGCTGCATTTGCAGGAGTGTTTCAGCTATCTCGGCTACGAGGCGGGCGCGCTCTCCGTCGCGGAACGCGCTGCGGGCGAAACGCTCGCCCTGCCGCTCTACCCTGAACTGCGGCTCGAACAACAGCAATACGTGGTTGACGTAATCAGTCGCTTTCGTCCCTGACGACAAGCGACTGAAACGCACACCCGCGCTCTTATTTTCGGAGACTCAAGCATTGACGAAGAAGGCATTAATCACCGGCATCACCGGACAGGACGGCAGCTACTTAGCCGAACATCTCCTCTCGCTCGGCTACGAAGTCCACGGACTCGTCCGCCGCGTCGCCCTCGAAGACGCCGCCCGCCGCTTTACCCGCATCTCGCATCTCTTAGACCGCGTCATCCTCCATGCCGCCTCTTTGGAGAGCTATCCTTCGCTCTTCCACGTCGTCTCAAAACACGACTTCGACGAGTGCTATCACCTCGCCGCACAGAGTTTCGTCGCCGAATCTTTCGCCGACGGCTTCTCCACGATGAACACCAACATCAACGGCACGCACTACATGCTGGCCGCACTCCGAGAGTTGCGCCCCGACTGTAAGTTCTACTTCGCCGGGTCGAGTGAGATGTTCGGCAAGGTGGCCGAGACGCCGCAGCGGGAGACGACGCGCTTTCATCCCCGCTCGCCCTACGGCATCTCGAAAGTGGCGGGCTTTGAGTTGACGAGAAATTATCGTGAAGCCTACGGGATGTTCTGCGCCAGCGGATTGTTGTTCAACCATGAGGGGCCACGCCGGGGCTACGAGTTCGTGACGAGAAAGATCACCTCGACGGCGGCGCGCATCAAGCTGGGGCTGGCGGAGGAACTACGCTTAGGCAACCTTGAGGCGCAGCGCGACTGGGGGCACGCCAAAGACTATGTGCGAGCGATGCACCTGATGCTGCAACAGGGAGAGCCTGACGATTATGTGATCGCGACGGGAGAGACGCACACGGTCAGGGAGTTCTGCCAGCGTGCGTTTGGAGAAGCGGGATTGGATTATGAGCAATATGTGAAAGTGGACGAGCGATTTCTGCGACCGGCGGAAGTAGATTTGCTGATCGGGGATGCGGGGAAGGCGAAGCGGGAGCTAGGGTGGGAGCCGGAGTATACGTTTGGGGAGATGATCAAGGAGATGGTGGAGGCGGACATGAAGGAGGCGCAGAAGGAGTGCGGCCAGAGTGTCTCCGC
>DASWNS010000068.1:0-3301 GCA_036399115.1 Pyrinomonadaceae bacterium
TACATCATCGCGGCGGACGACCCGCGCCCGCCTGCCGAGCGCACGGGCGTAGACGAGCGTTTCGCACAGGTCTATAACATCGACTACGGGCGTTGCATCTTCTGCGGCTACTGCGTCGAAGCCTGTCCGAAGGACGCCATCACGCACGGCTATAATTTCGAACTCTCCGTCTATAACCGCGCCGACCTGTTGAAGACCAAAGACGATCTGCTCATCACCAAGCAGAAGCAGTCGTCCAACTATCGCGTCGCCTTCGCCGACGAAGATGTCAACTCGGAATACAAAGAGGTGTGAGGGGGCGCGGTTTGCCAGCCGCCGGTTGCCCGTTGTATGAAGCGAGAGGCGACTTGAATTTTAAAGCCGTCGCGTGTTATTTCGCACGCGACGGCTTTCCCGCCTGCCAGTAGTCAAATTGCCGGTAGCCGTTTGTCGAGCGGTTGTCGGTAGTTCGATTTAATCTTTAGCGACCTGCTTTTTTTCAGCACATGCAACGCACGACTGACGACGGACAACCGGCCACGAACGAACGCATGAATCACTCCCTGATCGAGACGCGCGAAGTTTCCAAGCATTACCAGATGGGCGCGACGACGGTGGTGGCCTTAGACCGCGTTTCGGTTGCGGTGGAAGAAGGCGAGTTTGTCACGTTGCTGGGCACGTCCGGGTCTGGGAAGTCTACGCTCTTGAATTTGATCGGCGGGCTGGATCATCCGAGCACGGGCGAGGTGGTGTTTGACGGGCGTTCGCTCGCGCCGTTTACGAAGCGCGAGATGGCGCGTTACAGACGCCGCTCGGTCGGCATGATCTTTCAGAATTTCAACCTCATCACGACGATGACCGCCGCCGAAAACGTCGAACTCGCACTCGCCTTCGGCGGCCTCGCCGGGCGCGAAAGGGAAGCTCGCGCGAGCGAGTTGCTCCGGCGCGTCGGCCTCGGCGAGCGGCAAGACCATCGCCCCTCGGAACTATCGGGCGGCGAGCAGCAGCGCGTCGCCATCGCCCGCGCGCTCGCCAATCGCCCGCGCGTGCTCCTCGCAGACGAGCCGACCGGCAATCTCGATTCGACCCGCGCACGCGAACTTCTCTCGCTCCTGCGCGAGATGGTTTCGCACGACAAACTGACCGTCCTCCTTGTCACACACGACCGCGATCTCGCCGCCCAATTCGCCGACCGCACCATTCAGATGAGAGACGGAAGAGTAGTGATGAGTGATGAGTGATGAGTGATGAGTAAAAACAGAAGCCCCGTCTCTCTTTTTCACTCATCACTCATCACTCATCACTCATTACTTCACTATCGAGGTGAATCGTTATGCAGAAGGAAACTCCCCACGTATTGACGCTTGAGGCTTTGCGTTCCGTGCCGTTGTTCAGCGGTTTGGACAACGCGGCGGCAAACACTTTGCGCGGTCTGCTCTCCGTGCGCGATGTCCCGGCGGGCACCCTGTTGTTCAAGGTGGGCGACGTGGGCGACAAGATGTTTTTGATCGAGGCGGGACGCGTGCGCATCTACATCCACGACGGCGACGGCGACGACCTGACGCTCGCGGAACTCGCCCCCGGCGACTTCTTCGGCGAGATGGCGATTGTCGATGGCAAGCCGCGTTCGGCGCATGCCGCCGTCACCGAAGAAGCGCGGCTCGCCGTGCTCTCGCGCGAAGATTTTCTCAACTTCGTGCGCAGCAACGTGGACATCGCGTTGGAGATGGTGAGCGCGATCTCCGACCGCCTGCGACGCACGGATGAACTGTTGCGCCAGCGCGTCTCCCGCAACGTCAACGAGGAGGACGAGGCGCGTCTGACGTGGGCGGATCATGTGGCCGACTCGCTCGCGGCGTTTGGCGGCAGTTGGAAGTTCATCACCTACTCGGTGCTCTTTCTGGTCGCATGGATTCTCTTGAACACCTGGATGATGAGCGACGCAGGGTTTGATCCTTTCCCTTACCAGTTGCTCGGCCTCGTGCTCGGCGTCGTCGCGGGTGTGCAGGCTCCGATCATCATGATGTCGCAGAACCGGCAGGCGGAGAAAGAACGCCTGCGCGCCGATCTCGATTTTCAGATCAACTTGAAGAACGAACTCGCCATAGCGGAAGTCCTGCGCCGCCTCGACCTGCTTGAGAGCGAACGCCTGCCCCTGCTCTTCGCCGAACAAAACGCGCGCTTTGCCGACGCGAAACGACAGAGCATCGAAGCGGGCGACGGGAAGTTTCCGGCGTCCTGAACCTGTCGCACACACGGGAGACGCGAAACAGCGCGTGCCGGATTTTGGAGTTTGGCGCGCAGCGTCGTATCTTGGTCGGGCAAGACACGTATTTCAAATAGCAGTTACCGGATTTAAATTTCAGGGATGAGCGCACGAGTCTTATCCCGCGCCCGAAATTTTCACGCGCATGATTAAAGCAATTCTTTTCGACTTCAACGGCGTCGTCATCGACGATGAACCGCTGCAACTCAAGGCCGCGCAAGCCGCGCTCGAAGCGGAGGGCATCCCACTCACCGAACGCGATTACTACGACTCGCTCGGCATGGACGACCACACGTTTTTTCGCGCCGCCTTTGCACGCGCCGGACGCGAACATTCCGAGGAAGTTTTTAACCGCGTGCTGGAAGCCTTCACGAAGTCGCATCGCGAGTTGATCGAAGACGAGTTGCCGCTCTTTCCGGGCGTCGTCACGTTCATTAAAGCCGTGTCGCGCCGTTGGCCGCTCGCCGTCGTCAGCATGGCGCGGCGCGCGAGCATCGAATATGTGCTCGAACGCGCGGGGCTGGCGGAGGCTTTCGCGGTCGTCGTCAGCGCGGAAGACGTGAGCGCGTGCAAGCCCGACCCGGCCTGCGTCAATCGCGCGCTCGAAAAGTTGAACGAGGCGCGCCGCGCTGCCGGGCAGCCCGCCCTCGCGCCCGCCGAATGTCTCGTCATCGAAGACTCGCCGCCGGGAATCGAAGCCGCACGCACCGCCGGAATGCGCACGCTCGGCGTGACGAACACCGTCAGCGAACAACTCCTGCGCGCCGCCGGAGCCGATGTCGTCACCGCGAGCCTCGCCGACTGGACGGACGACGCGGTCAGACACGTGTTCGACAAATGATGAACGATGAATGCGGAATGATGAATAGAGCGAAAAGCATCCCCGCTTTGATTCAACGTTCACTTTTCCGCGTTCAACATTCATCCTTCCGCATTCATCGTTTTCTTCTATGACTCCTGCCGGAAAATTGTTGATGGTGGACGCACGGCGTCGTTTCGCGCGGCTCGTGGCGCAGCCCGATGCCTCGATTGAACTGGCGCACGCGGCCTTGCTCA
>DASWNS010000069.1:0-2765 GCA_036399115.1 Pyrinomonadaceae bacterium
CCTCCCCTTGCGTGGCTTCCCGCTGCAACGCTTTCAAGAGAAGCGCGCGTTTGGCGGGTGACAGTTTTTTCAGCCGTTCGAGCCGGTCAGCTTCCTGCATCTTGGATATGGGCTTTTGCACGGATGGCGTGCGCCATCATCTACGGTTTGTGTGGCTAGGGACGAGGCTAAGGACGAGGCTACGGCTCGCCGTTCAGGCGATCAGATTTTTATGCCTGTCGCCGTTGGGCGTGAGATCGATGTCGGGTAAAGTTTCGAGTTCATCTTCGTCGAGCGTCTCCAGTAGGTCGAGCAGTTCATCGATCCTGTCAGTGCTCGATTTGGCGATCAGACCTTCTTCCACCATCTCGGCGAGACTGCTGATCGTGGGAGACTTGAGAAAACTTCGCAGCGTCAGGTCAACGGCAAAGAGGGCGTGCACCCGCGAGACGAACTGTGTCGCCGTCAGAGAGTGGCCGCCTGACTCGAAGAAGTCGTCATGTATCCCGACCTCTTCGCCTCCCAGCACTTCAATCCACACCTTTGCCAGCGCCTTCTCCGTCGGTGTGCGCGGCAGATCGACAATGGTTCGACGCTCGGCCTGCCCGGCGTCGGGTGGAGGCAGCGCGCGGCGGTTCACTTTCCCGTTAGGTGTCAGCGGCAGCGCATCCAACAACACGAAGGCTGTTGGAATCATGAAGTCGGGCAGTCTATCTTTGAGCGCGTCGCGCAACTCGCCGAGCGAAAGCTCGACCGGGGCAGACGCGGCGGGCACAACCCCGGCGGCAATCTCTTTCGTCTCCGCAGGAGCTTTCTCCCTTGAGGGGTGGATGGCATAGAGCGTATAGACGTAGGTGGCGGCTCCTCCGTTCGTCTCTTCGACCAGAATGGTTTCATCTACGGAGAGGTTGAAGCCGTGCCTCTCAAGCAGAACCTTGATCCGGTCGAGCAGTTCGCCCGTGTGTACCTCGACGACCATCTGCCTGATCTTTTTCCAGTCAGCCGGAGCGATACCGGCGAGCACGTCGTATTCGCTTCCTTCCACGTCGATCTTGAGCAGATCAATACGCTCGACGCTGTTCTCGCGGATGATCTCCGAGAGAGTTCTCAACTGGCAGACGTGTGTTTCGCTTTGAAGTTGCTCTTCCATCAGAGCGTCGAGTTCGGCTTGCGGCAAGACCGCGCCGTTGTTCTCCGGCGCAACCTTTTGCAGCCAGCTTTGGATGATCAACTTCGTTACCTGCTTGTCCTCTTCCGCTCCCGAAATGTAACCGGAGAGTCCGGCGGCGTGCGGGTAGAAAGTGAAGGGCGACGTTTTCGTCTCGCCGGACAGGCCGCAATTGAAAAGTTTCACGTCCAGCCCATAGAGAGCGACGTTGGTGCTGAGCAGGTCGAAGGTCGGGGGAATCGGCTCGAAGGCGTAGACGACAGGTTTTTTGCACTGCTGGTGAACGAAGAGAGTAAACAGGCCGATATTTGCTCCCACGTCGAAAATGCAGTCGCCGTCGTTCAGGGTGATGCCCTGTTTCAGGTAGACCTTATCTTCAAACACTTCGCGGTAAATAATGTTGGTTTGGAGGCCGCTGTGGTGTGCGACGACCATCCCGTTCGGCAACCTGTAGCCGCGACGGTCTGCGAGGATGCGCTCCTGATCAATCGGTGTTAGAGGCTGTTCGTGATCCTGCTGCCGTGCCTGTGCGGGGACGAGATAAGCGACCAGACGTTTATCACCCGGCACGTCCTCGCGCGCGACGACGACCGCCTCGCGCACGCCCGCATGCTCCACAATGGCTGTTTCGATCTCTCCCAGTTCGATGCGATGGCCGCGCACCTTCACCTGATCGTCGATGCGCCCGATGAACTCGATCTCGCCGCCGGGCAGGTAGCGTGCGAGGTCGCCAGTCCGGTAGAGACGCGCGCCGCCTTCCTTGCCGAAGGGGTCGGGGATGAATCTTTCGGCGCTCAAATCCGGCCTCTTCAAATACCCGCGCACCACTCCCGCGCCGCCGATGAACAACTCGCCGGGCACATTGACCGGGACGGGTTGCAGGTGGCGGTCCAGAATATAGATCTGTGTATTGGCAATCGGGCGACCGATAGGCACGCTGCCGCCGTCTTTTGCCAGAAGTTGCGTCGCAGACCAGATGGTCGTCTCCGTCGGCCCGTACATGTTATGTATCTCAGCCGCCAACTCCTCGCTCAGATGTGCGGCGAGCGCGGCGGGGAGGGCTTCGCCGCCGAGCAACAGTTGACGCACGGAGCGGAGAGCATCGAGCGCACCCGGTTGAGTCGCCAGCATGCTCGCCATCGAAGGGGTGCATTGCAGGTGAGAAACGCTGTGCCTTTGCAGTTGCGCCGGAAGCGAATAGTCTTCCTCCGCCGCATCGTCCTTCCGGTTGCTCTCTTCTTTGACCGCGCTCAGGTAGTTGAGACTCGACATCACCGAGTCGAAATCGACGCCGAAGTCGACGAGGCAAGCCACCTCGTCAACGCCTATCGCCTTGAGCCGCTCGACGATTTGCAGGCAGCTTTCCGGCGTCCCGAAAAGCCCGCTCGTCTCGAAGTAACGGTCGAAGGCGCGCGCGAGCAACGCCTGCATGTCGTCCTCTGTGAAGTCTTTCCCTTCGATATCCTGCCCCAGACTGCGCGCCAGATTTTTGATCAGTCCAAAAGAACTGCGCAGGTAATTGATGAAGGGCTGGCGCACCTTTTCGCGGACGGAGGCGGCGTCTGCTCCGATAAATGTATGAAGCATGAGCGAGACGTGACCTTCGCCCTGCCGGGGA
>DASWNS010000070.1:0-7101 GCA_036399115.1 Pyrinomonadaceae bacterium
GTCCAACGATTTATAGCTCGGGTAGGAAATGCGCGGATCGATCTCTTGCTCCCTGCTCGCTTTCACGGAAATTGTCCCGGCAGGCTCCTCTCTAACCGATCTCACCGGGTCGCCCGCGCGCTCCGGATTCGTTTGTGATTCATGCGCCACGTCCTTCTCTTTGGCAGATACACTTTTCGTCATTGATGGAAAGCACCCTCGCTATGTTGATAGAGCGGACGAATTATAGCAGGCAAGTGCGATTCTTCGTCTATTCCGGTGCCGAATATTATCACTCATCAGGAGAGGCGCTCTTGGTACGACTACGTACACACCACCTTCGATTCATCTACCAGACGTTAAACTAAATCCTCCGTTTTTGTCTGCGGCAACTCATCCGGCGGGCGTTTTGTCTCCCCGCACGGCAGACACGATCCGCCGCGCCGTGCGCAGGCAAGCTTAACGGCGTAGACGCTGCGCGAGTATCCAGGGCAACAGTTCGGCCTCGCCGAGCACGTTGAGCCAGACGTTGTGGCCGACGCCCGCGTACTCGTTATAGCGCACGTCGCCGCCCGTCGCCTTCAAAGCGGCGACCATCCCACGCGATTCACTGACCGGCACGATTGGATCGTCCGCGCCGTGAAAGACCCACACGGGCATCTTGCCTACGCCACGCGCGACGGGAGTGTAGCGGTCGGCTGCGATGAGCGTGCTGCCGCCGCAGATCGGCACCAGCGCGGCGAACCTGCCCGGATGTTTCGAGGCTATATGCCATGCCCCGAACCCTCCCATCGAGACTCCTGTGAGGTAGAGGCGGCTTTCGTCAGCATCAAACTCCGAGACGGTCTGGCGCAGAGACTCCAACACCATTCGCTCCATCTCCGCGTCGTGCCAGTAGCGACCCTTGCGGCAGTGCGGCAGCAAGACGATGGCCGGAATCTGCTCCAGGTAACCCTTTAACATCACGTTTGCGCCGCCCTGAGCCGGGATGAAGCCGCCCTCGCCGCGCTGGCCGATGCCGTGTAGAAAAAGGATCACGGGGAGCTTTGCCTGCCCGCGAACTTTGTCCGGGACGTAAACCTGATAATCATAAGAGTCCGCGCCGACTTTGACCGTGCGGGTCAAGAGGCCGCTTCTCTGCTCTCGCACTCCGGCGTGTGCGAGGGAGACGGAACTTCCACCGAGCAGTAGAAGCGAGAACAATAGATAACGCATGTAAAAAGTTTAACCTTCCTTTTTTAGTCCTTGCTTAGTGATGTATCCGCGCTTTTGTGTTGCCTGACACGCTCGACCGCAGGCGGGATCACGTCGCCGATGGGCGAACGCACCAGCAAGTCCACCGCTTCGTCGTAAGGCGTCTCGCCCTGATTGACCAGCACTGCGCGCGCCCCGTTCCTCAAGGCCAGCCCGACGAGCGATGCCGCCGGGTTCACGACCAACGATGAACCCAGTACGAGCATCAGATCGCAGCGGCGTGCGTGTTCTGCCGAGAGCATCAACTCTTTCTCCGGCAGCGGGTCGCCGAAGTTCACCACGGAAGAGATAAGACGCCCGGCGCAATCGGGGCAGGCGGGTTGTCCCGCAATAGGTTTTTGCGTGCGGTAGGCGGTTCCCCAACGTCGCGCGTCCCACCCGAGCGCGCGTCGCTCATAGAGACGGTCGCAGGCCAGACAACGCATGAGGTGTCCGTTGCCGTGCAACTCTGCCAGAATCTCCGGGTCTATCCCGGAACGCCTGTGGAGGTTGTCCGTGTTCTGCGTGATGAGGAAGCGGAGTTTGCCCAGACGTTGGAGTTCGACCAGAGCCGCGTGCGAGGCATTGGGACGAACCTCTTCGGGCGAGACGCGCCAGCGTGGCGCGGGCAACCCGGCATCGCGGCGCGTCCACACGCCGTCGGGGCCGCGAAAGTCAGGGATGCCGGAATCGGTGCTGATGCCCGCGCCGGTGAAGGCAACGAGGTGTCGGCTCTCGTTGATCCAACGGGCGACGGTTTCGATCTGTTGTTCGAGGTGCTTATCCTTAGTCATGCTATTTTGATGAATAAGAGGCAGATGAAGTTTGCAGGACGGGTAACGCGGCGACGCTTTTTAGGCTTCGGGCTAGCGCCACTGGCGGCGATTTGTGGTGCGTGCGTCGCCGAGCGGGCGAGAGGGGATTTATCTATGGAAGAGAAGACCAAGCATAGTCTCGACAAGGGAGCGGCCTCCGAGGGACGCTTGCTGGCACGCCCCTCGGAGGTCAAAGAAGCGTCTCCCGTGGGGCTTCACAAGCTGAATCTCGACCGCCAGCGCGACGGGCTGCTCTTTGTGCCTCGAAACTACCGCGTAGAACGTCCGGCTGCGTTCGCGCTCATGCTGCACGGCGCGGGCGGCAATGCGCAGCACGGCATCTCCCTGCTCCAGCGTTTTGCCGACGAGAGCGGGATAATTCTCCTTGCCCCGGATTCACGCCGTCAGACGTGGGACGTGATCTTTGATCGCTACGGCACAGATGTCAGCTACATTGATCGCGCGCTGGCGCAGACCTTCAGCCGCTACGCGGTAGACCCGAAGCGGATCGCGGTCGGCGGGTTTTCCGACGGCGCATCCTACGCGCTTTCGCTCGGAGTTACGAACGGGGAGCTATTCACGCACGTCATCGCGTTCTCGCCGGGCTTCATGGCGCCGGGCGGGCAGCAAGGTGCGCCGCGCCTCTTTATCTCGCACGGCACGCGGGATCAGGTGCTCCCCATCCAGCGTTGCAGCCGCCGCCTGGTGCCGCAATTGCAGGGCGCGGGTTACGACGTGCTGTACCGCGAATTCGACGGGGCGCACACAGTCCCGCCGGAGATCGCACGCGAGGCGCACGAGTGGTTCATCAAGTAGTCGCCTTGCTTCGATCAACTCGCGTGGAGGAACAACCTGTTCTTAACACTAATTTCGTCCTGTGTGCGTTCGAGACGCCGCCTGCCTTTACCTTCGGATGACGAAGCCCCGCACGTCGAATTTCACGCCGCGTAAATTTTCCTGATCCCTTTGTCCTGTAGTTTTCGCGTTACCTTCTTGAGACACAAAACGCGCCTTTTCACAGGCCGCACGCCGCCATCCGCCCGGCATTACTTTGCCGACGCGCCTTACAGGACAAAAGAATAAGGAGACAAAAGAAAAGAATATGTCATTGCAAACTCAACGCGAACGGACAGCCCTGGCCTTCGGGGCGATGCTCAGATTTGCGTCCGTTCTCGCCATCCTCTTCACGCTGACCAGCGCGGCCTTCGCACAAGAGTCGTCCCGCAGCATCAAGGTTGAACGCGTGAACTTCCCGGTCACGCTCTCGGACGGCAAGACCTACACAGTCGCAGGCTACCTCTACTATCAAGGCAGCTACCGCAACCGCACTCTTCTGCTCGCACTGCACGGCGCAAACTACAACCACAATTATTGGGACGTGCCCCGGATCAACGGCCACGACTACTCTTTCGCCCGCTACATGGCCGCGCAGAAGTATGCCGTGCTCGCCATCGACCAACTCGGCACGGGCGCGAGCGACAAACCCGACGGCGACCTCCTGACGCTCGGCGAAACTGCCAGCGCGACCCACCAGATCATCTCTGGTTTGCGCGCGGGCGCGGGCGACATTCGCCACCCCTTCGAGCGCGTCGTGCTGGTCGGCCACTCGCTCGGCAGTATCAACGCCCTCTACGAGCAGGCGACCTACGCGGACGCCGATGCCGTCATCATCACGGGGATGGGGCACGTCGCGCACAAGCTGCCGATACCCGACCCGGTTATCGAGGAGATGTTGAAGAGCAAATACTTTCCGTTCCCCGACAACCTGCGTGCGGAACTCTTCTACTACGCGCCCGGCGCAGACCCCGACGTGATCGCCTACGACCGCGATCACCTGTCCGAACTCCTGCCACGCGCGCAACTCGTCACGGGCGTCTTCGCGGCGTTCAACCCGGAAGCCAACCGCGTCGGCGCGGTCACAGGACCCGTGCTCGTCCAGCTTGGAGAGCACGACGCGCTCTTCCCCGCTTCGCTGGCGGACGGCGAGGCGGCCTTCTACCAGAGCGCGTCGAGCGTCACCGTGCAGGCGATTCCCGGCGTCGGACACGACGTGAATACGCACTACGGCAACCATGCGAGTTGGCGGCTCATGGAGGAGTGGCTCAGGTCAGCGGGGCTTCACAAGCCGGACGCCAATTGATCTCCCCGCACAGTTCTCGAAAAGGAGAGGTCAACGCTCTCTTGTGACAGCGTTGACCTCCCGCTCTACGGCGCATTGTCTGGCTGGTTGTGTTGCGGGAATTAGACGGAAATACAACAGCGGAAGCACAGCGACGAAAGCGCAGCAGACGCAAATTCAATTCGCGAGGTACCGTCGGAACCGGAGAACCCATCGCCCGGCTCCTACTTGCGCGCACCGCTTGATATAAACCCCATTCGAGAATTCTCTCGCACGCCCACGCCTAACGTGTAGGACGATCCGCCTCGCGCGACAGAAGCGACGACATGGTCGCCGACAAACGCCTGATGTCGATGGGCTTGGTCAGGAAGGCGTCGAACCCGGCGGCGATAGCTTTGCCGCGCCATTCCCAACGGTTGAAGGCCGTGCAGGCGATGAGCGGCACGCCCGCGAGGGCAGGCTCCCGGCGTATGAGTTTCGCGGCGTTGTAGCCGTCTAAGCGGGGCAGGCTCATGTCCATGACAATCGCGTCGGGCAGTTCTCTGAGCGCGATCTCGACCGCAGATAACCCGTCACCCGCCGTCAAGACCTCGTAACCCTCGGACTCGAACAGCAGGCACAGGAGTTCGCGCGTGTCCGGCGCATCTTCCACCACCAGAATGCGGTAATTCGTGACACGTTCGGGCTGGCTCGTTGCCCTGTGCGGCGCGCTGGTCATAATGTCGAGGGGCTGGTCAGCACGCCGCCGACCGGACGCAGTTGATGTTGAGTTTGCGCGGTTCCATGTGAGCGGTTTGGGTTCGGCAGCAAATTCCCCTCCTCTTTGGTATCGGCGGCGAATGTGAAGCGTAGCCCGTGGTGTACGCGGTGCGCCCAGTCCTGCTCGGAATGACGCGCGCCCTCAACCCGCATGAACTTTACCTCCGCGTCGCGCGTAAATCCGCGCCCGGCCAGAGCCTCTGCAAGCGTCTCGGCGTTGCATTCGGTGTTCGAGCCTTCCGCCGTCCCGGCGTCGATCCAGACTTTAGCCTTTTGTCCACGCGTCAATTCGTCGAGGTGACGTAGCAACCAGCACTTGTCCCACCACAACGAAGGCGACATGGCGAGAACGCGCCCGAAGATGTCGCCATGTCGCCCAAGTCCCAGATACAGGCTTAACAGCCCTCCGAGCGACGAGCCTCCGATGCCTGTGTGCTCGCGGTCGGGCTTCGTCCTGTACGCGCCGTCGATGTAAGGCTTCAACTCCTCTGCGAGCATCCGCCCGTAGCGCGCTGCCCGGCCACCCTTCTTGAAGTTGGGATCGGCTGTCGGGGTGTACTCGTCAATGCGGCGTTCGCCCGCGTGGTAGACGCCGACCATAATCAAGGGCTGGATGGCGCCTTCGCGGATCAGGTTGTCGGCTGTCTCGTTCAGGTGCCAGTGCTGCCCCGGCACGTATGAAGTTGTGCCGTCGAAGAGATTCTGCCCGTCCTGCATGTAGAGGACGGGGTATCTGCGATTTTCGTCCGCGCTGTAGCCGGGCGGGAGATAGACGATGAGTTGGCGTGCGTTCCCGAGGATGGACGAGTAAAAGAGCGGTGTGCGAACGAGCGTGCCGCATTCTACGTCCGGCGTTGACGCCTGAAGGTTTTCGCGAGGTAACATTTTTGGCTACTGTCCCCAATCAAAACAATAATGGTCGCGCCGACCTCGCAGAGGAATTTTTGTACTATTTCCCATCGGCCAATCGGTCGCGTGGGAAGGCAGAGCGATTCATGTGCCACTGCTGAATGCGGGCGTTTGGTTCGTTCGCTTTGAAGGGTTGGAGGGGTTGGAGGGTAAGATAAGGAGAGTGCTTGATCCGTCAAGCGGCAGACGACCTGAGGGATTTTCCGGACGGCACAGGGCTTGGATGCAGCTTGGATGCAAGCCTCCGGTTCATCTGCGAAGGTATCTTTACAGGCGGGCAACTCTCCGGCTGAAAGATAATGCGGCATACTTTAGACAGGCGCACGGGAGCCGTTAAAGACCTGAGGCCAACGGGACGAGCGGTAAATGTGTGGAACGGCGTAACGCGTCCGGCCTTAATCCATTGCGTTTGAGGAATACTGGTTGATTAGATCGTCAATACGAGAAAAGTCCACGGGTTTAGGGATACATTCTCTGCAACCGACATCCAGTGCGCGCTGTTGTCGTTCCTGGCTACAGTTGGCGGAGAAGGCGATGATGGGAACATCCACGGTCTTTTGATGTGCGAGAATTTCGCGCGTAGCTTCGAAGCCGTTGAGCACCGGCATCTCCAAGTCCATCAGAATGAAGCTCAGTACGGTATTCGCCGCGATGTTTACCGCCTCTCGACCGTTCGCGGCTTCAAACACCCGGCAACCTTTCATCTCCAACAGTGTCCTGATGAATTCTCGCGTGTCCGCGTAATCATCAACGACGAGCACGGTCAGACCCCCTCGATCCATGTTCAAGTCCTCTCTAAGTGCAGGGATATGGAAACTCTTTAATAGCACATCTCACTTACCCGGACGAAGCTGACAGGCCGCCTGCCCGGCAGGCAGCTCGCTACTTAAAGAGCGCGGCAAAAAAATTGTGCCGCATTACTACAGATGTTGGGAGAGTTTTGCTAGTAGTAAGGGCAGGGTTCTTTAGCTGTGCTCTTATTACATCCCCGTCGAAGGCGGACGTTGCCAGCACTCTAAACTCGCCGTGCCCCTGTGTATATAAAAGAGTAGTGCTGCAAAAAATATCTTGTCTCCGTTTAGTCGCCTTGAGAAGCCTGTGGTTGCCTTCATAGCTTGAGTGAGCGGAAATTTTTGACAACACTACCCTCGACAGTTTCCACACCTTCTACGCCGCAAGCGTGAGCGCGCCGTCACACGTCACGGCGAAGCCGACGGAGACGACGCGCCGACGTTGAAAATCATTGACGAGCAGCATTGCTGCCTGAGCGCGTCTTTGTCTCGGCGG
>DASWNS010000071.1:0-4239 GCA_036399115.1 Pyrinomonadaceae bacterium
GCCGTGTAATCGTGTGCCCGCCATGTCGGTTATTGCGCATCGGGCACGACTTCTATCATGCGATAGAAGTGTGTAGCAACTGAAAGTCTTGCACCGAAGGTGCATAGTTTTGCACTAGCGTGTCTGTGACAATAAACTCAAAACAGGAAACAGAAATTATAGCCGCCGAGAAGTGCGTGCGATTTAGAGCGCGTTTGAAAACCGCTTGATGCCTTCCCCGATGTCTGTGCGTGAGTATAGTTTTCCCGCAAAGGCGCAAGGGACGGCAAGGAAGACGCAGAGCGTCAGAGTAGTTATTCGTAGTTTTGAAATAGGCTCCGGGGCTTCAAGTGCCGGAATCGCCGGTCGAGGCATCAACGGGGGCGTCCTGATTTTGATAAAGCAGGCGCGCACGTTCGGCTAGCTCGGCAGGGACGGTGATGCGAAAGGGGTGCTTGGCGACGTAAGGCGGCACGCGGCGCACACGCCCGCCGAGCGTTTGAATCGCTGCCGCGGCAGTCTCATCATTCAACTCGGAGATGCCGAAAACTTCTGCGGCGCGACGCAAGGCTCCGCGCAGCCGGTCAAGCGGCAGTTCACGCTCGGCGAGCGTCTTGCCGCGCAGTTGAAAGTCTGCGAAGGCGTAGAGCACGACGCGGTCTATATCGTGTGCGGCTTCAGCTTTCTTCTCGGCAAAAAGTTCCGTCTGCTTCATCGTGAATTATGGCGCGTGCGTAGCGGTACACAAATTCCGCGCGCCGCTCTTTCTCCGCACGCGGCTGGCTCAAGGTGTGTTAACGCGGCGCGGGCGCGTTGTCGCTGTGTTTTTGCCGCGCGGGGCGTTGGCCGTCGTCGCATCGGGAGCAGAGGCGGTCGCATCGGGGGCGGGCTGCGCCTGTCCCTTCTGCGACAGTTCGGCCTGTTCATAGATGTCGAGCCGCGCGAAAAGATAGAACGGCTCGGCGACGCGCACCGTGCCGAGATAACGAAAAGTGTTGTTGACTATTTCGCCGACGCGAAACTCGGAGGGTTGCGGTTCCGGGTCGAACAGAGTTCCGAGTTCATCGCGCGTGACGGCATAGAGTTCGGGCAAGAAATCGTTCTGCGTCTCGCGCGCGATCCGTACGGCCATCTGCCTGAGCGCGCGGATGCGGTTCGAGTTGCGACGGAAATAGGTCTGATCGATCTCGCGACGGCTCGCGCGGTCGTCAACCACCTCCTGCTCGGCGCGCAGGTAGCCGAGATAAGTTCGCACGACGGGACCAAACTCCGCTTCATCGGCGGCAGCCGTGTTCGCGCGTTGCGCCGCCGCCGTGCCCGCCGAAGCGACGCACACGAGCATTGCCAGCAACAGGCATCGCCACAATTTCTCTGCCCCTCTCCACATGTTTTTCACAGACCCCGGCACAGCGAAAGAGCTGCGCTGTGTTTAACTTTGCGTTTAACTTTGCGTCTGACTTGAAGTTGATTTCAAGCCCCTCGAAAGTTTACCACTTCCGGCGCGTCAAAGGTTAGAGGTCGCAAGTCTGCCGGACGGGCGAACGCCCGGAAAGCTGCGAAGTTTCAGTTTGCGCCCGTCGCGCCGCGATGCTACATTTTTGCCGTACCTTTCAACCTTTATGTCAACTGTCTCGACAGATACACCGGCCACGCACGCGCACGCGGGCAGAAGGCGCGTCGCGCTCGGCATCTCGGGCGGCATCGCCGCTTACAAGGCCGCAGAGATTCTGCGCGGACTGCAACGCGCCGGATGCGAGGTGCGCGTGGCGATGACGGAACACGCGACGAAGATGATCGCGCCGCTCACCTTCCGCGCTCTCTCCGGCGCGCACGTCGTCGTTGATGATTACGCGCCGGACAATCCAGACCCCATCGCGCACATCACCTTCTCTCAAACCGTCGAACTCTTTCTGATTGCGCCCGCAACGGCCAACATCATCGCCAAATTCGCGAACGGCATCGCCGACGATTTCCTGACTTCAACTTATCTGGCCTCGAATGCGCCCGTCGTCATCGCCCCCGCGATGAACACGACGATGTGGCAGCATCCCGCGACCGTGCGCAATCTCCGACGCTTGCGCGAAGACGGCGTGTACATCATCGAACCCGATGCGGGCGAGATGGCCTGCGGCACTTTCGGGCCGGGGCGTCTCAGCGAACCCGAAAAGATCGTCGCGGCGGCCTTGAAGATTCTTGAGCAACACGCGGCAGGCGCGTCGAGCGCGTCAAAGCCTTCTCTGTCCGGTTCGACCGGGGCAGAGGATGAGGGCGCACAGGTTGACGACAGACGCGTGCGCGATCTGGCGGGCGAAAAATTTCTGATCACGGCTGGCGCGACGCGCGAAGAGATCGATCCGGTTCGTTTTCTCTCGAACCGTTCGTCTGGACGCATGGGTTTCGCGCTGGCCGAAGCGGCGGCGGCGCGCGGGGCGGAAGTCTCAATTGTGGCCGGGGCGACGAGTGCCGGAGCGCCCGCGCGTGCACGTATCATTCGCGCGACGAGTGCAGACGAGATGCACGCGGCGGTGCGCGCCGAGATCAAAAGCGCGACCGTCTTCATCGGGGCGGCGGCAGTCTCCGATTATCGTCCTGCGCGGCGCGCCGCGCAGAAGATCAAAAAATCCGGCGCAGCCCTGACGCTCACGCTCGAACCGACGCCCGATATTCTCGCCGCCGTCGCAGCCGAACGTCACGAGGAACTGCTCGTTATAGGCTTTGCCGCCGAGAGCGAAAACGTTGTCGCCAATGCGCGTGAAAAACTGTCGCGAAAAAAACTCGACGCCATCGTCGCCAACGACATCACGCGCGACGGCGCAGGTTTCGACGCAGAGACGAACATCGTTACCATCATCACACGCGGAGGCGACGCGCACGTCGAGCTTCCGCTCATGTCAAAACTCGAAACGGCGCATCGTATTCTGGATGAAGTCGTGCGCTTGCGGCGGGCGCGTGTGGCGCAGGCGGCGGGATAGTTGAAGGAGTAGCGGCGAAAGAGTTTGAGAAGATTGCTATGGCAGATGAAGCGAGTCGGGCGGAGTTGTTGTCGCTGACGGAAGAGGTCGGCGAGGCTCTGTCGTACCTGCGCGAACTTGGCGTGGATTATTTGGAGTCTGCGGGTACAATCGAGGCCGCAGCGACGACGCAGGCGTTTGACATCAGAAGCAGCAGCGCGCGTGGGGCGGACGCGCCCGCGCCGGACGCGCAGCGTTTCGCCGCGCTGAAACGAAACGCAGAGGCGGGTGCGCGCGTGGCGCAGCCCCCGGCGGAAACTCACGCGGCGGGCACTCAACGCCCGGCCACGCCCCCGCCGTACGCGCGCACGGAAGAGCGCACAGCCCCCGACATTTTGTACCAGTCAGCCCGGACAACTTCGACGGAGAGAGCCGAGATGCCGAAACGAAAACCCATCCGCACGCCCGACCCCGTCCCGCCGCCGCCGCAGGAGACGCTCTTTGGCGAGATCAAGCCGAAGGACGAACTGAGCCTGCCGCGCGAGGGCGAAACCTTCGCAGACATTCACAGAGACGTGGGCGAGTGCCTGCGCTGCCCGCTGCACCAGAGCCGCACGAGGATTGTGCATAGCGAGGGCAACGCTAAAGCGCGCCTGATGTTTGTCGGCGAAGCGCCGGGCGCGGACGAAGACGCGAGCGGGCGTCCCTTCGTCGGTCGCGCCGGGCAACTCCTGAACAAGATCATCGAAGCCATCGGCATGAAGCGCGAAGACATCTTCATCGGCAACGTCAACCGCTGCCGCCCGCCGCAGAACCGCACGCCGACGCATGAAGAGGCCGTCACCTGCAAGCCGTTTCTGTTGCGCGAGATCGCCATCCTGCGCCCGGACGTGATCGTCGTCTTAGGCAACACGGCGATGAAAAACCTGCTCGACACGAAGGAAGGCATCACGAAACTGCGCGGGCAGTTCATGGACTACAAAGGCATCAAGGTGATGCCGACGTTTCACCCGGCCTACCTGCTCCGCGACCCTTCCAAGAAACGCGAGACGTGGGAAGACATGAAGAAGGTGCGCGAGTATTTGAACAAGACGAAAACGGACAAATGAGTCTCGCGCCCCGACTCAACCCTTCAAGTCTCTGCGCCCGTCCGTGAACTTATTCCTTAACAAGAATAAGTCTCACGCACAGGCGCAAAGAGAGCGAGAGTTTGAGTTTGTGAAGTTCCTGTGGGTGAGATCAGTCTTATAGAATCATGGCCGAGCTTTCACTTTTCGACGATGCGCCGCCCGGCTCCGACGAGACGCTC
>DASWNS010000072.1:0-4749 GCA_036399115.1 Pyrinomonadaceae bacterium
GCGTGAGTCTGCGCTATTTCGACGGCGGCGGTTTGAGTCAAACGCCCTCCGAATGGTATCAAGTTAAATTATGCCTGCACTGGTCGAACCAACCGCGCCGCGAGAGACTCGTTCGAGCGAGATGTTTCGCTCGCTCGCGCATCGCAACTTTCGTCTCTTCTGGGCGGGCGCGTTCCTGTCGAACATCGGGACGTGGATGCAGACGGTGGCGCAGGGCTGGCTGGTCCTGAAACTCACAAACTCCGCTTTCTGGCTCGGCGTGGACGGCTTTGCGGCCACTTCGCCCGGCCTCGTCCTGACGCTCCTCGGCGGCGTCTATGCAGACCGCATAGACCGCAAGCGCCTCTTGATCTACACGCAGGCGGGCGCGGGGCTGACGGCTCTGGTGCTCGCCATCCTGATCGCTACGGGCGTCGTGCGCGACGAGAGCCACGTCTGGATCATTCTCGTCGCCTCTTTCATCACGGGCTGCTGTTTCTCTCTGGCCTCGCCCTCCTATCAGGCGATCACGTACGACCTCGTGGGGCGAGAGGATTTGACTAACGCCATCGCGCTCAACTCGACGCAGTTTCAACTCTCGCGCGTCGTCGGCCCCGCGCTCGCCGGAGTCGGCTTCCAACTCTTCGGGCTGGCGGGTTGCTTCTTCGTCAACGGCCTCTCGTTCGTCGCCATCATCATCGCGCTCTCGCTCGTGCGGTTCGAGTCTCCCGGCGGGACGACCGTGGTGGCGCAACCGGCGGGCGAGCGAAACTCGATGTGGCATGATCTGAAGAACGGCTTTCGCTACGTGTGGCGACGTCCGCGCGTCTTTTTGCTGCTCCTGATCTCGGCGGTGGCGAGCCTGTTCGGCGCGCCTTACATGACGCTGATGCCGTTCTTCACGCGCAACGTGCTCGGCCTCGGCGAAACCGGACTCTCCGTGATGATGGGCGTGGCGGGCGCAGGCTCGTTTCTCTCCGCCCTGATGCTCACGTTCCTCGGCAACGTGCGGCGCAAAGGTCTGTACGTGCTCGGCGGCTCGGCGGCGGCGGGCGCATGCATCGTCGGCTTCGCGCTCTCGCGCAGCGTGCCGCTGTCGCTCCTGATGCTGTTCGGCATCGGCTTCTCCATCGTCTGTTCCATCGCCGTCACCAACATGCTGTTGCAGGAACTCGTGACGGACGAAATGCGCGGGCGCGTGATGAGCATGTTCATGCTCTCGTTCATCGGCGCGTGGCCGATTGGGAGTTTCCTCGCGGGCGTCTCCGCGCGTCGCTTCGGCGCGCCCCACACGCTCGCCGTCGGCGGACTCGTCATCGTCCTCTTCAACCTCTACGTCGCGCTCCGCAGCCCGCGCCTGCGCGCGATGAACTGACAACCAAAACCGTGAATCGTGAATCGTAAATCGTGAATAGATTAAAACCCGCTTTTCTATTCACGATTTACGATCTACCGTCTTCCCGCAAGAAAGCCTCAGGCGGTCGTTCTAGGAGATGGGAGCGGCCTAAAAACAGTGCCCGCCGCCCGTCAAATTGGATTTTCGAGGAGAAGCCCTTTATGCCCAGCCGACGATTTGCCGCCAGCCTCTTTTTCAACTTCCTGATCTTCTTCACGTTCGCCGCCGCCGCTACTGTCTACGCGCAGGGCGTCATCGTGCCGCGCCCCTGCGAGACGTGCCCGCGCCCGCCGCGCCCCTTGCCGCCGCTGCCGCCCGCGTTGCCCATCAAGTCGATCAAGATCGAGACGAAGATCAATGCGCAGGTGGCGACCACGCACGTCGAACAGATTTTCCGCAACGATTCCGACGCGACGCTCGAAGGCACCTATTTCTTTCCCATCCCAGAGACGGCTTCCATCTCCGAGTTTGCGATCTGGGACGGGGAGCGTCGCCTCGTCGGCGAGGTGCGTTCGCGCGAGGAGGCACGGCGCATCTACGATCAGATCGTGCGCAAGCAGCGCGACCCCGGCCTGCTGGAATATGCCGGTAAAGATCTGTTTCAAGCGAGCATCTTTCCCATCCCGCCGCACGCCGACAAGAAGTTGGAGTTGACCTACACGCAGGTGTTGCGCGCACAGTCGGGCACAGTCTCTTATCGCTACCCGCTCGGCACGAATCACAACCTCGTCTCAATCGGCAGGGTGTCGGGCGCGCTTGAGATCGAAGGCAACAAGCCCCTGCGCAACATCTATTCGCCGAGCCACGCCGTGGATGTGCGCCCCTCGCAGGGCGGGCAGCGGGCGCGCGTCTCTTTCGAGACGACGGGCGCGGGGCGCGAGCCGCAGGACTTCCAACTCTTCTACACGCTCTCCAGCGAAGACTTCGGGATGTCGCTCCTGACGCACCGCGAACCGGGCAAGGACGGCTATTTCCTCCTCATGATCTCGCCGAAAGATAACTGGGCGGAGAGCGAGTACACGACGAAAGATATCGTCTTCGTGATCGACACTTCCGGTTCGATGGCCGAGGAAGGGAAGATGGAGAAGGCGCGTGCGGCGATGCTCTTCGGCGTCAAGACGCTGCGCGCGGGCGACCGTTTCAACGTCATCTCGTTCGCGGGCGAAGAGCACTTGATGGAGGCCGGACTCATTCAGGCGGACGAGCGCGGGCGTGCGCGCGGCATAGAGTTTATACAGAAGTTGCAGCCGACGGGCGGCACGAACATCAACGGCGCGGTGCAGGCCGGACTCAAACAGTTCGACTCAAGCGACCGACCCAAAATGCTCATCTTCATGACGGACGGCCTGCCGACCGTCGGCGTGACGAACCCCCCGGCCATCATCGAAAACGCGCGCACGGCGAAGACGGGCAACACGCGCCTCTTCACCTTCGGCGTGGGCTACGATGTCAACACCGCGCTGCTCGATAAACTCGCGAGCGAAAACGGCGGCACGGCGGATTACGTCGAGCCGAAAGAGGATTTGGAAGTTAAGGTTTCCAGCTTCTTCGCCAAGGTCAATTATCCGGTGCTCACCGATCTCGCGCTCGACATGGGCGGCGTCGAAACCGACTTCATGTACCCGCGCGCGCTCCCCGATCTCTTTCGCGGCGCGCAGGTGACCTTGATCGGACGCTACCGCAACGCGAATGATCTGAGAGATGTGCGCCTCAGACTTTCGGGCAGGAGCAACCGTGAGACTCGCAGCTTCGCCTACGAAAATCTGCGCTTCCCGGTCAACTCGGAGGAGAACGATTTTCTGCCGCGCCTGTGGGCGACGCGGCGCGTCGGCTGGTTGATGGAGCAGATTCGCTCGAACGGCGAGGCGCGAGAGTTGCGCGATGAAGTGGTCGATCTCGGCACGCGCTACGGCATCGTCACGCCTTACACGTCATACCTCGCGCTCGAACCGGGCGTGGCGGGGGAGACGGTTGATGTCGCGGGCGGCAGAGCCAGAGATTCGTCGGGGCGGGTGATTGATGGATCGGACAACAGGGTGGCGTTGTTGCGGAGGCAGGAGCGCAGAAGGGCGGCGGGCGCGCCCGGCACAGGCGGAGGTGCCCCGGTGGCGGTCGCGCCGCCGATGCTGCAAGCGACACCCATGCCGACCCCCGAAGCAGTGCCGCCGCCGACGACCGGCGCAACCGCCGTGCAGCAGAGCAAGCAGGCGCGCGACCAGCAGGAGACATTAATCATCAGCGAAGACGATGCCGCCACCGTCGGGCGCGTGATGCGCAAGGTTGCGGACAAGACCTTCTACCTGCGCGAAGGCGTCTGGACGGACGCGGACTTCAAGGCGGACGCGAAACTGCCCGAAACCGCGCTCGTGTTTGGCAGCGACGCTTACTTCGACCTCCTGAAACGTGAGCGGAAACTGGCAGACTTCTTCGCCCTCGGCGAACGCGTCGTAGTTGTCTATAAAGGGCGCGTCTATCGCGTCGCTGCCGCGACGAACTGAACCGGAAAGAGGATAGGGGAAGGGGAAAGGTTAAGGTTTAGAGAGCGTGCGACGAACGGCGTGCTCTTTTAACCTTTCCCCCTTCTCCTTCCTCTAACCTTTCCCCCTCCCCCTTCTCCTTTCCCTTCCTCTTGCCCCTTGTCTGATAGCCCCTGCTTCGTGTAAAACGAAGCCTACCTCACGCGTCGGAAATATCGTGCAAGGGCGTCGCTCGCTGTATCTCGAAATCAAACTTCGTTCGGAGAAGACTCTTAAATGAAAGACGCGAAAGTTGTGCGCCCCTATCTCGTGCAGAGAAGCGCGTGGGCGTTTTTGTTTCCGGTGTTCTGCCTGTTAGTGGTCGGCTGCTGGTTCGCTCCCGCAGGCGGGGCGCAGGAAGATGGCATCGGGTGGACGGGCACGCGCCACGGGGCTGCGGGGAAGGATTTGAACACGGTCTATTTCACAGACAGCAAGCGCGGCTGGATAGCGGGCGACGACGGACTCGTCTTTCGCACGGAAGACGGCGGGCGTAGTTGGGTACGGCAACCCGTCGGGACGAATGAACAGATCAACGATCTCTACTTTCGCGACAAGGAAGACGGCTACCTCATCGCGGGCAGCAGCATCCTGATCACCGCCGACAGCGGGCGCACCTGGCGAGAAGCGCGTCGCTTCCGCCCCGCAGATTTCGGCGGCGGCGTGCCCGAACTCTACAGCGTGCGTTTTGCGAGCAAGAAGAAAGGCTGGATCGTCGGCTCGGTCAGCCGCCGCGAAGTCGTCACCGACAGTCTCGTGCACTTCACGGACGACGCGGGCGCAACGTGGCGTCCCCAACTCGTGCCTTCGCGCGACGAGTTGATCCATCTCGACTTCGCAGATGAGAAACGCGGCTGG
>DASWNS010000073.1:0-18540 GCA_036399115.1 Pyrinomonadaceae bacterium
CGGGTGCCTTCGTGTTCATAGTTGAAGATAAACACCTTTTCGCTTCCGGTGTTTGTTTGCAATTGCAGGCTTCCCGCACCGGCGGGCGGCGTCGCAGGACCGTTCACGAACGCGCCGGCGGTGGGCGCAGTTCCGGTGCGCGTGTAGAGCACCCAGTCGTCTGCGGCAGTCGGCGGGGTGCTCTCCGGACGCCGGGCAATGTCGCCTTCAGTCACGACATCTGTGGTACACGTTTCGTCCACGGCGAGTTTGGCGACGGGGGTATAGACGAGCGCGGCGAGCGCGGCAACAAGGGCAAGAACAAACAATTTGGTCACTTTCATCTGTACTCTATTCTCCTAAGGGGCAGAAGGTTGCGCGGAAATGCGCAACGTCGGGGGTTAAAGTTTGAGAAGCCACAAACACAGACTCCTACGGCTCAGAGCGACTGACACACTTCGCGCCAAGCAAAAACCGGGTGGGCATGTCGCGCACAACACCACACGGTTCAAGCCTGTCTGACCGGCACAAAATTAGTAGTCACATTCGGATTGTTGTCTGTCGGATGGAAGGAAAAACTTCGCGGCCTTCGCGGGGACAGAGCTAAGTAGACGGGGCATCTCCAGACACGTGCGGCCAGCAGCGAAAGGAGATGATCAGGCGTCTTTTGATAATGCTCGCGGACTTTAAAGCAACGCTGTTAATGATGTCAACTTGGTACGGCCTTCATAAATGACGAAAGCGCGATCAATTCCAGCGTCACTCTGAGCGGTTGAACTTTCGGGCAAGTTCGCGCTTGAGCACTTTTCCGGTCGCGCCTTTCGGCAACTCCGGGAGGAAGCGGATCGTCTTCGGGCATTTGAAGTCGGCGAGATGTGCCCGGCAAAACTCCATGATCTCCGCGGGCGAGGCTTCGCGCCCCTCTTTCAACACGACGAAAGCGGCCACCTCTTCACCGTACAAATTATCGGGCACGCCGATGGTCGCGGCGGAAGCGATAGCCGGGTGCTTGTAGAGCAGTTCGTCGATCTCGCGCGGGTAGATATTTTCACCGCCGCGAATGATCATGTCCGACATCCGATCCACGATGTAGAAGAATCCATCGGCGTCGCGGTAGCCGACATCGCCCGTGTGAAACCAGCCGCCGCGAAAAGCCTCTCTCGTGGCCGGTTCGTTTTCGTAGTAGCCTTTAAAGATGTTCTCGCCGCGAAGCACGATCTGGCCGAGTTCGCCCGTGGCGACTTCCCTCTCCGCTTCGTCGAAGACCTTGATCTCGCAGCCGATTGATTGCCCGCACGAGCCGGGACGACGGCGCGCGTCCGGCGGGTTGAACGTCGCCCGCACGGTTGATTCCGACAACCCGTAGCCTTCGATGACGAGACAACGGAAAGTCTCTTCGAAGCGACGCAGGACTTCCACGGGCACGGGCGCGGAGCCGCACATCGCAAAGCGCAGTTGCTCCGTGTGCAGACCGCCGGGCACGCCCTCCGTGTAAGTGGCGAGCAGCATGGAGAGCATCGTGGCGACCGAGCCGAACGAGGTCACTCCGTAATCGGAGATGGTCTGCCAGAAGCGCGACGCCGAGAAGCGCGGGCTGACGACGCTCGACCCGCCCGCGTACATCGCCGCCACGGTCGTCACCATCACGGCGTTCATGTGAAAGAGCGGCATCACGGAGAGCAGTCGATCCTCCGGCGTGAACTTCATCCACTCCACGATCTGCCGCGCGTTCGCCAGCAAATTTCCGTGCGTCAGGAGACAGCCTTTCGGCTTTCCGGTCGTGCCCGAAGTGTAGATGATGATCGCTTCGTCGTCGCGGCTCAAGGCGAGTTCGCGCCACGACTCGCCGGGCGTGGCGGCGAGATTTGCGTTAGCAGTCGTCTCAACGTCAAAGATGAGCGCGGCGGCGAGGCGCGGCACCTCCTTTTGTATCTCCGTCACAGTTTCGCGAAACTGCGAATGATAGAGCAGAGCTTTCGCCTTCGAATTGCCGACGACGTAAGCCGCCTCTTCCGGCTTGAGCAGAGAGTTGACCGGACCTGCCAGCGCGCCGGTCTTGAAGCAGGCGAAGTAGGCGATGATGTATTCCGCGCTGTTCGGCAAGAGCAGGCTCACCACGTCGCCGCGCCCGACGCCCTGCGCCGCGAGCAGGTTGGCCGTCCGGTTGACCGCCGCATCAAACTCCGCGTAAGTCCAACTGCGCCCGTCGTGCGCGTCGAAGAGAAAAGTTTTGGCGGGCGTCTCGGAGGCGCGTCGTTCCAGCAGTTGGCGCATGTTGGCGTCAGGTTCGGGCAAACGGGTGGTCTTCATAATTCAGATTGCAAGGCGGCGCGGCTGTGCGGTATAAAGTCCGGGTAAACTGAGGCGTCGCTATTTACTTCTGCGTCCGCGCCGAACGCGCCACAGCTTAACGAAACGCTTCCATCTCTACAATTATTTCCGTTCCGGCATTGCTGCTGTTCGCCCCCGCAACCAGACGCCTCGCGCATGGTCGGCACGCGCGACCGAAATGCTTTCTTATGGACACCTATCGTAATTTTATTGAAGGCCAGTGGATTCTCTCCGAGGCCGCGCAGACGGTTCCCAATCTCAACCCGGCCAATACGGACGACGTGCTCGGCACAGTGCGCCTCTCCCTGCGCGAGGAAGCGCGTCGCGCCGTCGAGGTTGCACACGCCGCGTTTCGGGAGTGGCGCGCGACGCCTGCGCCCGCGCGCGGACGCATCATCGCACGTTTCGCACGCCTGCTCGAAGAGGACACGGAGAATCTCGCCGCCCTGCTCACGCGGGAGGAGGGCAAGACGCTCGCCGAATCGCGCGGCGAGATACGACGCGCCATCAACGTCGCGGAGTTTTGCGCGGGCGAAGCGAGGCGCATGAACGGCGAGACGATCCAATCGGAACTCCCCGCCAACTTCGCCTACACCATCAAGCAGCCGCACGGCGTCGTCGCCTGCGTCACGCCGTGGAACTTCCCCGTCGCCATTCCCGTCTGGAAGATCGCGCCCGCGCTCGTCGCAGGCAACACGGTGATCTTCAAACCGGCGACCGTGACGCCCGCCACCGCCGTGCGCCTCGTCGAACTCTTCGCGGAAGCGGGCTTGCCGAAGGGCGTCCTGAATCTCGTCATCGGCTCCGGCTCGGAGGCGGGCGACGAGATCGTGAATCACCCGGCGGTGCGCGCAGTCTCCTTCACCGGCTCGAACCCCATCGGCCTCAAGCTCTACGAGCAGTGCGCGCGGCGCGGCGCGAAAGTGCAATGCGAGATGGGCGGCAAGAACCCTGTGATCGTGCTCGAAGACGCCGACATGAACCTCGCCGTCGAATCGACCGCACAGGGCGCGTTCGGCTCAACCGGCCAACGCTGCACGGCGACGAGCCGCGCCATCGTGCATGAAAAAGTTTACGACAACTTCATCGAGCGCATCACGGCGCGGGTGGAGAGTTTGCGCCTCGGCGACGGCAGCCAGCCCGACACGGAAGTGGGGCCACTCGTTGACGGCAAGGCGTTCAAGAGCGTGCTCTCCTACATGGACATCGGGCGCGAAGACGGCGCGAGTCTGGTGTGCGGCGGCGCAATCGCCGAAGGGCCGGGCTTGCGCAAAGGCTACTTCGTCAAGCCGACGATCTTCGTCGGCGTCACGCCCGACATGCGTATCGCCCGCGAAGAGATTTTCGGTCCCGTCCTCTCCGTCATGCGCGCCAAAGATTTAGACGAAGCGCTCCTGATCGCCAACGACAGCGAATACGGCCTCTCCTCATCCATCTTCACCAACGACGCGGCACGCATCTTCCGCTTCGTTGACGAGATCGAAACCGGCATGACGCATATCAACTCGCCCACGACCGGCGGCGAAGCGCACATCCCTTTCGGCGGCATCAAGGCCACCGGCATCGGCGAACGCGAACAAGGCTCGACCGCCCTCGATTTTTATACCGAACTCAAAGTCGTCTACGTGGATTACACGGGACGCAAACGGGAAGGAAACTTGTACTAACCGCAGAGGCCAACGGACAAACGAGTCTGTGTCTGTAGCTACTTGCAGCCCTGTCAGATTATGAACACCGTTGTCTGCACTGCTTGTAAAACCGTGAACGCGGAGGCTAACGTCAATTCCGCTTGCTCACGTTGCGGCGAATCGCTCGCCCCTGCGCTCATCGAACAGAGCGTCAACGAGTTGAAGCGTCTGACGGCGAAGTTGGAGGAGGCCAGCGCCCCTTCGTTCAACTCATTCAACGGCTTCGGGACGACGCTGCTGGATTATCGCGCCAGCCCCGTCGGAACTTACGAAGCGACGCGCTGGGCAATCGCACTCTTTCTGCCGCTCTTTCCCATTGCAAACTATGTGATCCAACCGACCGGGCAGGAGAGGTCTTACGGGCGCGAAACGTCGAAGTTTCGGATCATGGCGCAGACGCCTTTGACACTGACGAGAATCCTGCGCACCTACGCGCTCGCCGTCGCGGGACTCTTACCCATCATCGCCGGTTCTCTCTACTCCAACGTTGTTAACCGCACGCTCGGCGGCCTCCCCGCCGCCGTTGCCATGATCTTATCTTTCGTGTGGGCGATTTACATTATCTTCTTCAAGTTGAAGAATGAGGGCGCGGCTTACAAGTCTGTCGCCGCCACTTGAAAACTTCCACCCGTCCCTTAACTTTTCCACGGAGTCTATCTTTATGAGCACTGTCGAGCAGCAAGTCGCGCAATCCGAGATCGTACGCAAGCACAAAGAGTTTCTCTTCCCCGCCGTCGCCACCTATTATCAAGAGCCGGTCGCGCTCGTGCGCGGCGAGGGGCAATACGTCTGGGACGATCAGGGCACGCGCTATCTCGATTGCTTCGGCGGTGTGCTCACGGTCAGCGTCGGCCACGCCAACCCGCAGGTCAACGCGGCGATCATCGAACAGGTCAAGACCCTCTCGCACACTTCGACGCTCTACGCCAACCGACCACAGGGCGACCTCGCCGAAAAGCTCCACCAGATCACGCCCGGGCGTCTGAAGAAATCCTTCTTCACCAACAGCGGCACGGAAGCCGACGACACGGCCATCACCGCCGCGAAGATTCACACCGGACGCCACGAGATCGTCGTCTTGCGCCACAGCTATTCGGGACGCTCCGCCACTGCGCTCTCCGCCATCGGCCATTCCACCTGGCGACCGCTCCCCGCGCAAGTCGCCGGGATCGTCCACGCACGCGCGCCCTACTGTTATCGCTGCCCGCTCAAGTTGAGCTACCCGGAATGCGGACTCGCCTGCGCCGAAGACATCAAGGACGTGATCGAGACGACGACCACCGGGCAGATCGCCGCCTTCATGGCCGAACCGATCCTCGGCGTCGGCGGCTTCATCGTCCCGCCCGCCGGATACTTCGAGCGCGCCGCAGAGATCACGCGCGCCGCCGGCGGACTCTTCATCGCAGACGAAGTGCAGACCGGATGGGGGCGCACGGGCGACAAGTGGTTCGGCATCGAACACTGGAACGTCGAACCCGACATCATCACCTCGGCCAAAGGCATGGGCAACGGCGTCCCCATCGGCATGACCATCGCCACGCCGGAGGTGGCAGACAGTTTCCCCGGCCTCACCTTCTCCACCTTCGGCGGCAACCCCGTCTCGATGGCCGCCGCGCTCGCCGTGATCAAGGTTATCGAAGATGAGAACCTGCGCACGAACGCCGCCACCGTCGGCGCATACTTCCGCGAAAAACTGGAAGGACTCAAAGAAAAATATCCCGTCATCGGCGACGTGCGCGGCATGGGCTTAATGCAGGGACTCGAACTCGTCCGTGACCGCGAGACGAAAGAACCCGACCCGCAATCCCTCCTCAGCGTTTTCGAGGAAACCAAACGTCGCGGCGTCCTCATCGGCAAAGGCGGCCTCTACGCCAACGTCATCCGCACCGGCCTCATGCTCAACTCCACGAAGGACACGGTTGACGAACTGATAACCGCCCTCGATGCAGGTCTGGCAGCGTTATGATGTTGTAATTGCGACGCCTGGTGTTTGCCGCTACAATCAGGCTAAGAACATATCATCACTACCGTTGAAAATTTATGGCATTGACTCCATCAGATAAAGAATTGCTCAAGGGAATCTACCGGAAGGTGAAAGACGAGCCGCTTAAACCGGGGACGCCAGAATTTGAGCGATTCTACCAGCCAATTTACGAAATTCCCGGTAAGGAAGACCCGGTGGATTTCTTACAGAAGGCTATTCAGTTCAGCGAATATGAGAGTCTCCAGCTTTTTTCAGGCTTCCGAGGCTCAGGCAAGACCACCGAATTGTTCCGGCTCAGGCGGCGTCTGGAACAAGAGGGCTACGTCGTGCTGTATGTCGATGCCCTCAAGTACATCAGCCCTTCGGACGAGATTGATATATCCGACCTGTTGATTGTGCTCGCCGGAGCATTCAGCGACACGCTCGAAGAATGGGCGGCGCAGTTGCAACAACCTGTCCAGTTGGCGCATGAGACTTACTGGAACCGCATCAAGAATTTTTTGACGAAAACCTCTGTCGAGTTGAACGAGGCGACAGTTTCGCTCGGAGGCGAGACTCCTGCCGGACAGATTCTCGGGAGCCTTAAAGGCGGGCTGGATTTGAAGCTCGCAATCAAGGAGTCACCGACCTTTCGCCAGAACTTGCAAAAGTTGATGGCGAACCGCATCGGTGAACTGCGCGCCACCGTGAGTCAATTCTTCGAGGATGGCGTGAAGGCAGTCAAGCAGGTGTGGGGCGATGAGAAGGAGGTGGTTTACATCTTCGATTCACTCGAACAGTTGCGCGGCGCTCTCACCAATGAAGAGGGCGTGCTGAAAAGCGTGCAACGCGTCTTTGCCAGCCACCTCAATCTGTTGCGCCTGCCGTACATTCACGTCATCTACACCGTTCCGCCGTGGCTCCAGTTCGTGATGCAAGGCAGCGACATCTACCTCCTGCCCTGCATTCGGCTATGGAATAATGACGCGGAACGCACGCATTATGAACCGGGCTGGAACGCTGTGCGCTCTCTGGTGTTTAAACGGATCGGGCAGGAGGGCTGCGAGCGGCTCTTTGGCTGCAAGCTGGACCAGCCCTTCACTTCAGCTGACGATCTGATCGCCGTCTGCGGCGGCCACTTCCGCGATCTGTTGCGACTGCTGGGCGACATCGTCCGCCGCGCCGACTCGCTCCCGATCACGCCGGACGTGCTTAACAGTGCCGTCATGTCTCTGCGCGACGACTACTCGCCGATTGCCATCGAAGACGCGCTCTGGCTGGCGAAGATCGGCGAGCACCGCACACCGATGTTGCCCGATACGAAATCGCAGACGATTAGCCGCCTGACACGTTTCCTCGACACACATGTCGTCCTTCACCTGACCAATGGCGTCAAATGGTACGACATTCACCCACTGGTCAGAGATGAGGTGGCAAAGCTCGTCAAGTTCCAGCAAGACTCTCAGCTTCTGAAGAATGCTCAACCCGTGGGCGGCGCGCCGGCAGACAGATCGCCTCAACCATGACGAAGACCGAGACATCCTTACCCACTCTGCCAGCGCAGCGTTCAGGCGTCGCAGCCTCGCCCGAATGGCGAAGCCTGCTCACCCACTTCGAATTGGCTCCCGACGACTTCGCCTTCATCGTGCTGCTCGTGCCGGACAGAGATTGGGCGGAAGCCTGCCGTCAAGCCCTCGAACGTTTCCTGATCTCTTCACGCAAAAAGCTGCTGGCCGTTCACTTCGAAGATGCGCGCGAGTTCAGAGACGAATTGGCGACGCGCCTGCTGTCGCTGCAAGCGGGCGACGACATCGGCGTGGTCTGGGTAAGCGAAGCGGTGACGGAAGCCGCCGCCGACTATGACGAGTGGGCGCAGGCTTGGCGCGTTGCGGCGGGACGGCTCAATCAATATCGCAACCCTTTACGCCGCCAGTTCCACGTCCCGCTGATTTTCGCTGGCGCGCCGTGGATTCAGGTGACGCTTCGCGAGGCGGCTCCCGATTTATGGTCTGTGCGGACACAGGTAGTGCGGATCATACCTCCCGCCGCCGAGGATAGGGGAGAGACTGAATCCCCCGTGTCTCAACAAACGTTCACATCGGACTTGGTAGAGGGACGGGCAATCGATCCCTTTTTCGCTTTGAAAGAGGCGGAACGCTTGCGCGGCGAAAGCGGCAAGGAGATGGCTTTAGCGCGTCTACTCGCGCGCGCGGGACTTGGATTCAAGGCTCGGTATCGTTGGGATGAAGCAAAACAGGCATTGACCGAGGCCGTTGAATTACACCGCCGCTTTGGAGCGGAAACAGAAGAGTTTGCCGATTTATTGGCTGCTCTTGCCGATGTCCTTAAATGGAAGACAGATTACGAGCAAGCTGTAGATATTCTTCTGCAAGCATTAAGGATATTTCAACAATCAGGCAACGTGCATGGCGAAGCCAATTGTATCTTGACTCTCGGCTACATCGCGCTTGACAGATCGCTGCACGATGAAGCGCGCGCACGCTTCAAGGAAGCGTTGCCGCTCTATCGTCAGGTTGGAGGTGTGCTCGGCGAGGCCAATTGCATCTTGAGTCTCGGCAACATCGCGCTCAATAGATCACAGCATGATGAAGCGCGCGCCCGCTTCAAGGAAGCATTAGTTCTTTATCAACAGATCGGCAACGTGCTCGGCGAGGCCAACTGCATTAAAAGTATTGGCGATATCGCGCTTCGCAGATCGCAATACGATGAAGCGCGCGCCCACTTCGAGGAAGCGTTGCCACTCTATCGTCAGTTCGGCGATGTGCTTGGCGAGGCCAACTGCATCCAGAGTCTCGGCGACATCGCTTTAGAGCAGGGTGAAAGAGATGAGGCTAAGTGCTCCTTTATCGAAGCCCGTGAGTTATTTGAGCAGATTCCGGAACCATATTCAATCGGTCGCGCGCGGCGGCGATTGGCTCGGATTGCAGATGATGAGTCTGAGCGTCAGCAGCACTTACAGGCTGCCCGCGCCGCGTGGGAAAGTATCGGCTTCTCAGAGTTGGTAGAAGGGTTGGACAGGGAATTCAGCACATCCGAATAACCGTTACTTGTCGGACGAACGGCCTTTCGCCTGTGACGTATTAACAACATTCCGGCAGATTAAGGCTTCTCTTTATTCAAGTGTCAATTTATGAAAACTCTCATTCGTAATGGTCGCGTCGTCACAGCCGTTGACGATTACAAGGCCGACATATTAATCGAAGGCGAGACGGTGTCGGTGATCGGCGCAAGGCTCGACGTGGAAGCGGACGTAGTGATTGATGCGGGGGGAAAGTTGGTCATCCCCGGTGGGATCGATCCGCATACGCACATGGAACTTCCCTTTGGGGGGACGCAGGCGTCGGATGATTTCTTTACGGGGACGCGGGCGGCGGCTTACGGCGGGACGACGATGATCATTGATTTCGCGGTGCAGTACAAGGGCGAGTCGCTGACGGAGGCTCTGGATAACTGGCACGCGAAGGCCGAGGGCAAGACGGCGATTGATTACAGTTTTCATTTGATCACGACCGATCTGGAAGACGACCGCGTGCCGGAGTTGCACCGGATCATTGACGAGGGCGTGACGAGTTTCAAGATGTTCATGGCCTACCCGGGCGTCTTTCTCGTGGACGATGCGACGATCTTTCGCGCGATGTCGGCGGCGGGCGAGCGCGGCGGTTTGATCTGCATGCACGCGGAGAACGGCATCGTCATCAACGAGATCATCAAGCGCGCGCTCGCCGCAGGGCGCACCGCGCCGAAGTATCATGCGCTGACGCGACCGACGCGCGCCGAGGCCGAAGGCGTGCATCGCGCGATTGCGATTGCAGAGATGGCCGAGTCGCCCGTCTACATCGTGCACTTGAGTTGCGCCGATGCGCTCGAACAGGTGCGCGCGGCGCGCGACCGTGGACTCCCTGCGTTCGCAGAGACATGCCCGCAATATCTCTTCCTCTCGACCGACAATTACGACGAGCCGGGATTCGAGGGCGCGAAGTATGTGATGACGCCACCGCTCAGGGAGCGTTGGAATCAGGCCGAGTTGTGGAAGGGTTTGAAGACGGACGACCTGCAAGTGATCTCCACAGACCACTGCCCTTTCTGCATGAAGGAGCAGAAGGAACTCGGGCGCGAAGACTTTTCCAAAATCCCGAACGGCGCGCCCGGCGTCGAGCATCGCGTGCCGCTCATCTACAACGGCGGCGTCGTCGAAAATCGCCTCTCGCTCAACCGCTTCGTCGAACTCACTTCCACCGCCGCCGCCAAGATGTTCGGCCTCTTCCCGAAGAAAGGCACGATTGCCGTCGGGTCTGACGCTGACATCGTTATCTTCGACGCGGAACGCGAACAGACGATCAGCGCGGCGACGCATCACATGAACGTTGACTACAGCGCGTATGAAGGCAAGCGTATCAAGGGCGTCGTCGAGACGGTCTTGTCGCGCGGTCGCGTCGTCATCGAAAACGGAGAGTACAAGGGCAAGGCGGGTGATGGCCGGTTCATCAAGCGCGGAACCTGTGTCACGATGTAAGCAATCCTCTTTGTCTGTTTTCTTTCAAGCGGGAAACTTCAACCAACCAAGCCGGGAGGCGATTTCCCATGAATCATAAGATTAAATATCTGGCTCTGCCGCTCTGCCTTATTTTGCTGACGACCCCTGCCTGCAACAGAGACGGAATTGGCGCGAGCAGCGGCGGCGCAACGCTACCCGGTAGCGGCGTCAACAACAGCGGCGGCACGACGACAAGCGCCGCCATCTCCGAAACCGACAAGCCGCTCGACGTGATGACCAGAGCGATGCGCGCCCAACTCGACGCGAAATCCTATCGCGCGCACGTCACCACTACGCTCGCCGACAATGCTCCCAACAAGATGATCATCGAATACGTCGCGCCCGACCGCTACCGCATGGTCAACGATATGCAGGTCGGCGGCAAAAGCGTCAGCCAGGAGTTCATCATCGTGGGCAACGGCTCATATATCAAAGCTCCGAACGGCCAGTGGATGAGATCGCCGGTTGACGCGAGCGAGATCGTCAAGGGGTTTCGCGATCCGAAAATGCTGGACGAGTTGGCGAAGACGGCGGACGTTAAATTCGTCGGGGCGGACGTAATCGGCGGCGCGCCCATGCTCGTCTATCAATACACGCAGAACAACCCGATGGGGATGCAACTCAAGAGCGTCTCGAAGACGTGGCTCTCCGTCGCCGACGGGCTGCCGCGCAAGACCGAAAGTGAAGGCGAGTTTCAGGGTAAGAAGACGAAGACGCTCGTGTCGATCTCCGATTACAACGCCGACATCAAGATCGAATCCCCCATCAAGTGAAGGAGGCCGCATGTATCGTTCTTTGCGAAACATATCGAGAACCGCGCTCGTCGGCCTCTGTCTGGCTTCCGTCGTCGCGGCGCAACCGCAGCGCGAGCCGCCGCTCATCACCGTGACGGGCGAATCGGAAGTGCGCGTCGTGCCGGATGAAGTGGTCTTCGATCTCACCGTGCAGACGCTCAACCGTGATCTGCGTCTGGCGAAAGCGCAGACCGATGAAAGACTCAAAAAGACTCTGGACTTGACGCGCAAGTACAGGATCGCCCCCGCCGACGTGCAGACCGACTACGTTAAACTCGAACCGCGTTATCGCAGCAACGACGAGACGAGAACGCTCGTCGGTTATTCCGTCAGGAAAGACCTCGTCTTCACGCTGCGCGACGCTTCGCAGGCCGAAGCATTGCTCTCGGAAGTGATTGAAACGGGCATCACGCGCATCAACAGCATCGTCTTCCGTTCGTCGCAACTGCGCAAGCACAGGGATCAGGCGCGCGCGCTCGCCATCAAAGCCGCGCAGGAGAAGGCCGCCGCGCTCGCCGCTGAGATCGGGCAGAAGATCGGGAAGGCTTATTCCATCGAGGAAGAAGGCGCGGGAGGTTCGACTCGTTTCAACATTTCCGGCAGCGCGGGCAGTCAGAACTCCTTCAGCACCGACACCGACCGGAGTTCGCAGGAGTCGGAAGGCACGCTCGCGCTCGGCCAGATCAAAGTGAGCGCGCGCGTCACGGTTCGTTTCTACCTCGATTAGAGATACGGCTTATGGCGACTGTCACCGGTAGCGAAGATGTGTACGTCACGCAGCGCGACTTCGAGGAGTTGCGCGAAGACGTGTCCGCCAGTCCCCTGTGGAACCGCGACCTCGCGCCGACAACCATCCGCGAGCGCACGTGGTCAACGTGGAACATCGCCGCGCTGTGGATCGGGATGAGCGTCGTCATCACGACCTACACGCTGGCCGGGGCGTTCATCGAAGCGGGCATGAGTTGGTGGCAGGCGATGATCACGATCCTGCTCGGCAACACCATCGTCCTCATCCCGATGATCCTGAACGCGCACGCGGGCACGAAGTACGGCGTCTCTTTTCCGGTGCTCTGCCGCGCTTCGTTCGGAGTGCGCGGCGCGAACGTCCCGGCGATCCTGCGCGCCATTGTCGCGTGCGGCTGGTTCGGCATCCAGACATGGATCGGCGGCACCGCCCTCGATGCGCTGTTCGGCGCGATGTGGGGCGGGTGGAACAACCTGTTCGGCGGCGGGGGCGTGGACGGCGTTGCGTGGCACACGTGGATCGGGTTCTTCCTCTTCTGGCTGATTCAGGTCTTCATCATCCTGAAGGGCGTCGAAGGCATCAAGCATCTGGAGACGTGGTCGGCTCCTTTGCTGCTCGCGGGCGGCGCGGCGTTGCTCGCGTGGGCTGCGTGGCGCGCGGGCGGACTCGGGCGCGTCCTCTCCGAATCAACCGCCTTGCAGAAACAGCACAACAACTTCTGGACGATCTTTCCCGGCGCGCTCACCGCTTCGGTCGGCTACTGGGCGACGCTCAGCCTCAACATCCCCGACTTCACGCGCTACGCCCGCTCGCAGAGATCGCAGATGACAGGTCAGGCTTTGGGGCTGCCGCTGACGATGACCGCGTTTGCTTTCATCGGCGTCGCCGTGACGAGCGCGACCTTGTTGATTTACGGCGTGGCGATTCCCAACCCGGTCGAGTTGATGCAACGCTTCGACAGCGTCGCCATCATCCTCTTCGCCACGCTCGTCATCTTCGCCGCGCAACTCACGACCAACATGGCCGCCAACGTCGTCTCGCCCTCGAACGACTTTTCGAACCTCAATCCGAAACTGATCTCCTACGTGATGGGCGGCATCATCACCGCGCTCATCGGCGTGCTGATGATGCCTTGGAAATTGATGACGGGTTCGATGGGCGCGTATATCTTCACCTGGCTCATCGGCTATTCCGGCTTGATGGGAGCCATCGCGGGCATTCTCATCTGCGACTACTGGGTCTTACGCCGCCAACACCTCGACCTGCATGATCTGTTTCAACTCAAAGGCCGCTATACTTACAATGCAGGCTTCAACCTGCGCGCGCTCATCGCCCTCGTCGTTGCCATCGCGCCGGTCGTCCCGGGCTTTCTGCACGCGGCCAACACTCCCGGCGGGCAGATCGCGCAACCCGGCTTTTTCGACACGCTCTACACCTACGCATGGTTCGTCACCTTCGCGATAGGCTTCGTGCTTTACTATCTGTTAATGCAGGGAAACTTGAGAAAGGAAGAAAGTTGAGTGATGAGTGATGAGTGATAAGTGATGAGTTAAGAAGCAACTGTCTTTAAACTCATCACTCATCACTCACACTCATCACTCGCCTTTGTAAGAATTATGCCACGCACAGTTAAATGCGGACTCATACAGGCGACGAACGCCGCGCCCACGGACGCGCCCATCGAAGAGATCAAGCGCGCGAATATCGAGAAGCACCTGGCGTTGATCGCAGATGCGGCCAAACAGGGCGTGCAGATTCTCTGCATGCAGGAAGTTTTCACCACGCCTTATTTCTGCGCCGAGCAGCAGACGCGCTGGTATGAGGCGGTGGAGAAAATTCCCGACGGCCCGACGGTCAGGTTGATGCAGGAGGTGGCGAAGCAATACGGCATGGTCATCGTCGTGCCGATCTACGAAGAAGAGATCGTGGGGATTTATTACAACACCGCCGCCGTTATAGACGCCGACGGAAAATATCTCGGCAAGTATCGCAAGAACCACATTCCGCACGTCAATCCGGGCTTCTGGGAGAAGTTCTACTTCAAGCCGGGCAATCTCGGCTACCCGGCCTTCGACACGGCCTACGCGCGCATCGGCGTCTATATCTGCTACGACCGCCACTTCCCCGAAGGCGCACGCATCCTCGGCTTGAACGGCGCAGAGATCGTCTTCAACCCGTCGGCCACCGTCGCCGGACTCTCCGAATACCTCTGGCGTCTGGAGCAACCCGCACACGCCGTCGCCAACGGCTACTTCATCGGCGCGATCAATCGCGTCGGCCACGAACAACCGTGGGACATCGGCGAGTTCTACGGCCAGAGTTATTTCTGCGACCCGCGTGGTAAATTCCTGGCCGAAGCCCCGCGCGACGAGGACGCACTCGTCGTCGCCGAACTCGACCTCGACATGATCCGCGAAGTCCGCAACACGTGGCAATTCTTCCGCGACCGCAGGCCGGACACTTACGATCAGATCGTGGCAGACTAAACAGAGTTCCAAGTCTCAAATCTCAAGTCCCGCGTCGAACGCGGCCTGGCGACCTGGGATTGAGACTTGAGACTTGAAACTTGAGACTCGAACTTATGTCAACGACTCACGACGCGCCGCTTAACCTCGCGCAGATCGAACGAAACTTTCGGGAGATCGCGCCCCCTTTGACCGAGGCCGAAGCGATCATGGAATCGCATCGCTGCATCTATTGCTACGACGCGCCCTGCACGCGCGCCTGCCCGACGCACATCGACGTTCCCGCCTTCATCAAAAAGATCGCCAGCGGCAATCTCACAGGCTCTGCGCGCGTCATCTTCGATGCCAACCCGATTGGCGCGACCTGTGCGCGCGTCTGCCCCGTCGAGGTGCTCTGCGAAGGCGCGTGCGTGGAGAAGACCCTCATGGCGAAGCCGATTGAGATCGGTCGTTTGCAACGCTACGCGACGGATGCAGCCTTCGCACGCGGGCGCGACGTGCTCAAGGCGGGCGCGCCGAACGGCAAATCAATCGGCATCATCGGCTCTGGTCCGGCGGGTCTGTCGTGTGCGACCTATCTGGCGCGTCTCGGCTATGCCGTGACGATCTACGAGCGCAAGCCGCTCGCGGGCGGCATGGACACCTACGGGATGGCCGAATACAAGATGACGCAGCGCGTCTCACAGGATGAAGTGGCGTTGGTTGCGCGTCTCGGCGTCGAATTTAAAACCGGCACGGAAGTCGGACGCGACGTGTCGTTGAAAGAACTGGAAGCGGCGCACGACGCGATCTTTCTCGGCATCGGACTCGGCGCGACGGCGCGGCTCAAGATTCCGGGCGAACAACTCTCCGGCGTCTACGATGCGCTCGATTTCATCGAACGCATCAAGACGCGCGATTGGGCGAGCGTTCCCATCGGGCGCACGGTCGCCGTCATCGGCGCGGGCAACACCGCGATTGATGCGGTCACGCAGGCCAAACGGCTCGGCGCGGAACGCGTGCTCCTGATCTACCGCCGCACGCAGCACGAGATGCCCGCTTACGAGTATGAATACGAACTGGCGAAACGTGACGGGATCGAGTTCTGGTGGCAGACCGCGCCCGTGGAAATTTTGCCGGGCGCAGACGGCACGCGCGCCGCCATGCTTCGCTGCGTCAGGACGGAAGCCGTCGAGACGGGCGAGGCGGGGCGTCGTTCGTTTCAGATTGTGGCGGGTTCGGAGTTCGACATTCCGGTCGATATGGTCGTCAAGGCGCTCGGCCAGCAGAAGATGACACAGTGGCTCTCGGAACAGGCTCAGGTTAAGTACGACGAGAGCGGGCGCGTCGTCGTCAACCCTGAGACGATGCAGACGAGCAACGCGAAGTTCTTCGCGGGCGGCGACTGCGTGAACGGCGGGCGCGAAGCGGTTGACGCCTCGCAAGCCGGTAAACTCGCGGCGCAGGGCATCCACGAAAAGTTGTCGGGCGAACGCGTCCGGTTCGCGGGCGCGCAGGTGCCGCTCCACGAAGAGACGAGCGAGATCAAGCACTAAGGAAAGCGTTCAGAGTTGAGGAGTTGAAATCATGGCCGATCTGAAAGTTAACTTTGCGGGCATCGAATCGCCGAATCCGTTCTGGCTGGCGTCTGCTCCGCCGACGAATATGGGTTCGATGGTGGAACGCGCGTTTGACGCGGGCTGGGGCGGCGCGGTCTGGAAGACTCTCGGCGAACCGATCCGCAACGTCTGCTCGCGCCTCGCCTCGATTGATCAGGGGTCGCAGCGCATGCTCGGCCTCAACAACATCGAACTCATCACGGATCGCCCGCTCGAAGTGAACCTCAGAGAGATCAAGGAGTGCAAACGCAAGTATCCGAAGCACGCGCTGATCATCTCCCTGATGGTGGAATCGAAGCGCGAGGCGTGGCACGAGATCGCCAAGCAGGTGGAAGACACGGGCGCGGACGGCGTGGAACTGAACTTCGGCTGCCCGCACGGCATGTCCGAGCGCGGCATGGGCGCGGCGATGGGGCAGGTGCCTGAATACACCTGCATGGTGACGGAGTGGGTGAAGGAAGCGACGCGGCTTCCCGTCATCGTCAAACTCACGCCGAACGTGACGAACATCACGCCGCCGGGTCGTGCGGCGGTGCGTGGCGGCGCGGATGCCGTCTCGCTCATCAACACGATCAACTCCGTGATGGGCGTCGATCTCGACACGCTCATCCCGCACCCGAACGTCAACGGCATGGCGGCGCACGGCGGTTATTGTGGTCCCGCCGTCAAACCCATCGCGCTCAACATGGTTTCCGAACTCGCCCGCGACGCGGAAGTGAACGTGCCCATCAGCGGCATCGGCGGCATCTCGACGTGGCGCGACGCGACGGAGTTTCTCCTCCTCGGTGCAACGACCGTGCAGGTCTGCACCGCCGTCATGCACTACGGCTACCGCATTGTCGAAGACATGATCGACGGCCTCTCGAATTATCTGGACGATAAAGGCTTCCTCAGTGTCAACGACATCATCGGGCGGAGCGTGCCGCGCGTCACCGATTGGGGCAACCTCGATCTCAACTACAAGACGGTCGCACGCATTGACCACAACAAGTGCATCCAGTGCAACCTCTGCCACATCGCCTGCGAAGACGGCGCGCACCAGTGTATCCCCTTCACCGAGATTGCAGGCAAACGCTTCCCCATCGTTGACGAGCACGAGTGCGTCGGCTGCAATCTCTGCCATCTCGTCTGCCCCGTCCCCGGCTGCATCTCGATGGTGCGCCTCGACGACGGCACACGCCCGCTCACCTGGCGCGAACTCACCGCCCGCGAACCGGAGACGATGACGGCGGACTAAATATATTTCAACCAATACACTCTCACCTAACTTATGCTTGGCATATAACTATCTAAAGAAGGAGTATCCTCAATGGAAGCCCTACTGCTTGTAATCCTCATTTTCTTAGTCTTAGCTGTGCTTGCTATTGCTATCAAAGCAGCAATGCGTTCCCCTCAAGGTACGGAAGACATCTCAATCCCACTACAAAACTTAACCAATTTGATCAATCAGAGTCAGACACGCATTGAGGTGCTATCTGAAAAACTTTCGCAAGTAGAACGCAAGCAGGATAGCGTAGGCCAGCACGTCGTTTCGATGGGCACAGGGTTGGCTAAAACCGGATCAGTCGCTGAAAGTCTCGTTGATGCGACAAACTTTATACGTGACGAATTGTCTCGTGCGAAAAACGATTTAACGGCTCTACAATCCCACACAAAAGCGAGGGAGAGTATTGAACGCGACACTGCCGAGTCTATCAAACGATTAGAAGCCGTAATCGCTGGCACACACAGTAAAGGTATGGCTGGTGAAAACATACTTGAAATAATGTTTGCTAGACTCCCAGCGGAATGGCAGATGCGAAATTTTACTGTTGGCAATAAGACTGTAGAATTTGGGCTTCGGTTGCCGAATAATCGGATTCTCCCTATTGACAGTAAATGGACAGCCACGCACCTACTCGAACAGTTTATTAGTTGTCAGGATGTTAATGAGCAATTATCACTTAAAGGTAAAATTGAGAAAGCAGTTTTAGACAAAGCTAAAGAAGTTCAAAAATATATAGACACAAACTTAACTGTTAATTTTGGCGTCGCAGTTATTCCCGATGCGATATATGAATTGTGCTGTGGTATCCACTGTGATGCTTTTAAGACAAAGGTTGTACTTGTCAGTCACAGCATGTTCATTCCATATCTCCTTTTGGTCATCGAATCTGCTCACAAAGATTCACAAAGTATCGATGAGGTCAAATTACGAGACTACCTAAAAACAACGCAGAGCACTATTGAGAGTTTGCAGCGTGAGATTGAAAAGCGATTCTCTCTGGCGTTGACTATGCTTGATAACTCACGCACAGAAATACGTGGGCAGCTCAGCAAAATGAGCAGTGGTATTACAGGCTTGCAAATTGGGGTAAATGCTTCACAAATTGAAGAATCACAGTTACCAACTTTACTTGATGTTGTTGAGTCGTCAGCAGCA
>DASWNS010000074.1:0-5828 GCA_036399115.1 Pyrinomonadaceae bacterium
TTCGGCGAGGGATTGGGCGAGCCTCGTGGATCACACGCTGCTCAAGCCGGAGGCGAGCGAGGCGGACATCGAACGTCTGTGCGGTGAGGCGTCGCAGTTTCATTTTGCGAGCGTGTGTGTGAACCCGACGTGGGTGCGGGCGTCGGCCTGTCACCTGCGCGGGACGGGCGTGGTCGTCTGCACGGTCGTCGGGTTTCCGCTCGGCGCGACGCTGGCAGACGTGAAGGCGTATGAGACGCGGCGCGCGATCTATGACGGGGCGCGCGAGGTGGACATGGTGATCAACGTCGGCGCGTTGAAGAGTGGCGACGATTGCGCGGTCGAGTATGACATCAGGCAAGTGGTGGAGGCGGCGCACGAGCATGGAGTGCTGGTGAAGGTGATCATCGAGGCCGCGCTATTGACGGACGAGGAGAAGGTGCGCGCGTGTCTGGCGGCGAAGCGTGCGGGCGCGGATTTCGTGAAGACTTCGACGGGCTTTGCGAAGGGCGGGGCGACGGTGGCGGACGTGGCTTTGATGCGTCGCACGGTCGGGCAGGAGATGGGCGTGAAGGCTGCGGGCGGCGTCAAAGGGCTGGACGATGCGCGTGCGATGGTCGAGGCGGGCGCGACAAGGCTCGGCGCGAGCGTCGGCGTGAAGATCGCGCAGGAGGCTTCGGGCGTGCGAACGGCGACGAGCAGCAACGGCGGCTATTGAACGTCGCCCGTCGAAGCGACAGTAAAGGTCGTCCGTCGAAGCGACAGCAATAGAATCAAAGCATTCAACGCAGAGAACGCAGAGAACACAGAGAAACGCGGAGGGGGCGCAGAGAGAGTTGAATTTCTCTGCGCCCCCTCTCTCTGTGTTCTCTGCGTCTCTGTGGTGAGTCTTATTTCTTCACCGTGAACTATCGTCAGAAGCGGAAGCCGATGCCCGCGTTGAATTGGAAGTTGTGTGTGGTCGCGCTGTTAGAGAACGTGACGAGGCCGGGGAATGGTGGCCGCTCATAGCCGCTGTCGCGGATGATGGTGTCGCCGATGTCGAAGCGCGTGACGATGCGGCGCGACGGGTAGAACTCGACCACGCCGCCGAGGTCTGCCGCGAAATGCGTGACGCCCTGAGTGCGGAAGTGGGGGATAATGAAAGACTGGCCGTCTATGATTTCGTTGGTAAAGCCGTTCACTCTCAGCACCCTTGTGAAATGCACGAGGCCGGGGCGGGCTTTGGCGAAGATGCCAAACTTGTCGAAGCGTTTTCCGGCCTTCACGCCGAACAATCCCTGTACTGCGCGCCCGCCGGTTTCCTCGCTGGGGAAGGTTGACTCGGTCGGGTAAAAGTTGGTTTCGGCCTCGACCGCGACGTTATCGTTGAGGTTGACGGTGAAGCGACCGCCGAAGCCGGGTTTGGTGTCGGAAGGGCGATTGGCGAGCGTGAGTGAAGAGAACTGCGCGCCCACTTCGAATCGCGGCGTCTCGATGGTCTGCGCAAGCGTCGCGCCGGAGGCGAAAAATAGACACAGAAGGACTGCGACTGCCGCGCAGCCGGGTTTCTTGTTCATCGAATTGTCTCCTTAGTGAATGGTTGATTCGCGTACTGACGAAGCAGGCTACGGAAGCCTTCCGGTCAAGCGAACTTGAATAAATGAGAACTGAGTTTGCGCTCGCGCCTGTGTTCGGGGCGGGCGCGGCAGCGTTTGGGCTAGAGCGTCAGCGTTTCGGCAGAAGGTTCTCGATGCGGTCTGCGCCGCCGACGAGGACGCGAGCATTTCGTTTCGCCGCGTTGCGCTTCGCTTTGTCGTTCGTGCGTGTCTCAAACTCCCCGCGCTGCCCCTCGCGTCGCAGGCGCGCCAGAGGGTCTTGCAGCCACTCGGGCGAAGCGGGTTTCCCCTCGCGCCCCTCCACGATCTGCTCCGCCGAAGCGAAGTCGGAGACGTATCCGGCATCGTGCAGCACCCACAAATTCCAGTTGCCGCCGTTGCCCACCACGGGCGCGCTCGAAGTCCATTCGTAAACGTCCTGACCGAGCGTGAAAGAAATTTTGTTGTTCTCGATGCGCCCGACCTTTTGAAAATCGTAGCCCTCGTGCGGCATCAGCGAGACGATGAAGCGTCCGCGATTCGGCACGTAAAACCAGAGGAGCGCGCCCGCAGACCCGCGCGCGGGCTTCTGACCGCCGCCGACGAGTTCGCCGTTGATCGTCAATTTGTAATCGCGCATGGCGAGCTCTACGTTGCCGAGCGTGAAATCGCGCAGCGGCACGCTCCGGCGCGGCGGCACGCTCCACAGCTTCGCGCGGTCGAAAGAGACTTTGACGACATCCACGATCTTCACGCCCGTCTGCGCATTGACGAGCAGGTCGAGCGCGAAGGCGTCGCCGTCGTCAACGAACTGCGCGTCGCCGGAACGCGGCAGCGTGGAGACGTTCGGCGGCGCGCGGTTCGCCCCGGCGGCGGGCTGTCGCGCGCGAAGTTTCTCCTCAAACTCCTGACTCAACGGTTTAACCGAAACTTTGAACTGCTTCGTCGCCGCGACGGGTTCGACGATCAGGTCGTAACCAAACACGAAGTTTCCCTCCGCGTCCACGAGCACGCGATGGACGACGTGGTTGTCTGCGAGCATGGCCTGGGGCGTCAGAGCCGCTTGAATCTGGCGCAGGTTGACGTTCGTGCCGGGCGTGCCGAGCGGCGCGGCCTCGACGCGGAACGCGATGAAGCCCTCGCCGTGCAGAGGCATGACGAACTGGCCTGCGCGCTCTGTCGCCGCCTCCCCTTTTTGCGCGAGCGCGTGCGGCGCGGCGACGATGCCGCACAGCAGCATTAAGAGCAGCGCGAGGCTGCATGAAGATGAGAGTTTCGCTTTACTGTTCAACTGCTTGGCTCCCCTTGATGATGCGTAAGTTCACTTCCCCGGCGGGCTTGAAGCCGGAGAGGTTCGCGCGCGGCGGGGCAGACGCCTCCGGCGCGGGCGCGTTCTGCCGCCTGTCTCCCGCGAGGTTCTCGCGCGCCGGTGTGCGACGCGCTCCTGTCGTCGCCTCCGCGCTCTGGTTGCCGGAGTTGCGACGCGGCACATAGATCGTCTGCGTGACGATCTTCTCCTGTATGACGGGCACTTCGATAAACTTGATTTGCGGCGCGGCTTCGCCTTGCGACGCGGCAGGCGCGGCGACGAAGACCGTTTCGGACGCGGAACGCGCGACGAGCGAGAACGCGAGGACGGAGACGGCGAAGAGCAAAAGCACTGCGGTTGCAGCGAGCGGCACGGGCACGCGGATCGAGGTCGTAAACAGGCGTCTCCAGAACGGCGCGCTCCGCTGCTCCGCCCGCGCTTCGCCCGCCGCTTCGTGTAGACGGCGGTTGAGCGCGGCGTGATACTGAGGCCAGTAGCTTTCGCGCGGCATGGCTGCGGCTGACGCCTCGGCGCAAACGTCGAGCGTCTCGTTCAGCGAGCGATACTGCGCTCCGCACCGGCTGCAAGCCGCGACTTCCGCCAGCAGGCGTGAACGCGTCGCGCCCTCCAGTTCGTTGAAGAGCAGATCGATCAAGTTATCTTGTGTCTGGAGACAATCGTGCATCAAATTTAACTCCCGCTTAACAACTTCTCCGCACCGGGCGCGGCGGCTCGTACTGCGCCGCTTCGACTTCCACGCCGAGTTGCTGGCGCAGTTTCAGGACGGCGCGAAACAGAGCCTTCTTCGTCGTGCCCGTCGAGCAGCCCAAACTGGCGGAGATCTCTTCGTAGGTCATTCCCTCCTGGTGCTTGAGCAGAAAGATCAGACGCTGCTGCGCGGTTAACTCTCCGAGCGCGTCGAGCACGCGTGTCACGAGAAACTGTTGTTCGACCGTCTCTTCCAGACCGCGCGGGCGTGCGGGCAGGGGACTGCCGCCGCTGTCGCCGCTGCCATGCGCCGCGTCGCGCCGCGAGGCTTCCCATGCGTCGAGTTCGACGACCTGCGCGCCGCCGTACATGGGCGCGCGCCGGTCGTTGAGGAACGTGTTGATCATGATCTGCCGCAGCCACGTGTAGAAACTCGACTCCCCGCGAAAACTTTTGATCGCGCGGAAAGCCTTCAACCAGACCTCCTGCGAGAGGTCTTCGGCGTCGTGGCGGTCGCGCGTGTGATGCAGTGCGAGCACGAAGAGGCGTCGCTCGTAGGCGCGTGCGAGCGTGGAGAAGGCTTCTGCGTCGCCCGCCTGCGCCCGCCCGATCAATTCGCTTTCGCTCTGCTCGATCAAATTCGTCTTCGCCCTTCTCACGAAATGCGTCAGTGCTATAGACACGCCGCGCGAAATTTGGTTGGCCTGATCAGCGCGCGCGGGATTGAAATTCAGGATTCGGATTCAAGGGGCGCGGCAACTTTTCTCCGGCTTTTTGTCTCCGCGCCGGGACATCTTACGCCCTGTTCTGCGCGTTCCGTCTTGAAACGCACGCCGCTTTGCGTCTATGCTGAACGCACACAAGTTCTTCCAGTTCAAGTCGAATGGTGAAAAGTGATGCCCTCCGGACAGAAGGTGTTGGCGGTGATCCTCGGCGGCGGCGCAGGCTCGCGTCTCTATCCTTTGACGCACCTGCGTTCAAAGCCCGCCGTGCCGCTCGGCGGCAAGTATCGCCTCGTGGATATTCCGATCTCGAATTGCATCAACTCCGACGTGATGCAAATCTTCGTGCTCACGCAGTACAACTCGGCTTCGCTCAACCGCCACATCGCGCGCACCTATCGCTTCTCCGGCTTCTCCGACGGCTTCGTGGAAATTCTCGCCGCCGAACAGACGCCCGACAGCCCGCAGTGGTTTCAGGGAACAGCCGACGCCGTGCGTCAGGTCTTGCCGCACATTCACGATTGGGGCATCGACACGCTGCTGATTCTCTCCGGCGATCATCTCTACCGGATGGACTATCGCAAGTTTATCGCGCGCCACGTCGAGACGAAGGCGGACGTGACCGTCTCGGTCGTGCCCTTCGTGCGCGAGGCGGCGGAAGAGTTCGGGCTGCTCAAGGCCGACCCGACGGGGCGCATCCTTGAGTTTCGCGAGAAGCCGAAAGGCGCTGCGCTCGAAGAGATGCGCGTGGACACCACCGCCTTCGGCCTCTCGGCGGAAGAGGCCGCGCGCCGCCCCTTCCTCGCCTCGATGGGCATCTATGTCTTCGACTACAAACGGCTGCGCGAACTGCTCGCGCAGGATAAGACGTGGGTGGACTTCGGGCGCGAGGTGATCCCTGCCGCCATCAAGGACTACAACGTGCAGTCGTATCTCTTCGACGACTACTGGGAAGACATCGGAACCATCTCGGCCTTTCACTCCGCAAACCTCGACATGACATCGCTCTTGCCGAAGTTCAATTTCTTCGACACGGAAGCGCCCATCTACACGCGCCCGCGCTACCTGCCGCCCTCGAAAGTTCACCACTGCGAGATCAGCGATTCGATCATCGGCGACGGCTCGATCATCAACCGTGCGCGCCTCGTGCGCTCCGTCGTCGGCCTGCGCAGCCGCATCGAACCCGGCGCGCGGATCGAAGACACCTACCTGATGGGCGCAGACTACTATCAATCAATCGAGGAACTGCGCGCCGACGAAGCCGCCGGACTCCCGCTCATAGGCATTGGCCGCGACACCATCATCCGCCACGCCATCATCGACAAAAACGCGCGCATCGGCGCAAACGTCCGTCTCGTCAACGAAGCCGGAGTCAAACACTTCGACAACGAAAAGGCGGGCTACTACATACGCGACGGCATCATCATCGTCCCGAAGAACGCGACGGTGAAAAACGGCACAGTGATTTAAAGTGATGAGTAATGAGTGATGGGTGATGAGTTAAAGACAACTGCTTTAACTCATCACCCATCA
>DASWNS010000075.1:0-4926 GCA_036399115.1 Pyrinomonadaceae bacterium
ATGCTCGATGTCTATTTCGCCGTGCGCTACCTGCAACTGCGCGACGACGTGCAGGACGAAGGCGCAGATCGTTCGACGCTCAGGACGCTCGCACGCCTGCGCGACGCAAACTCGCTCGACGCCGCCGCCTATCACGCGCTCGCCGAAGGCTACGCCGCGCTGCGCAGGCTCGATCATCACCTGCGCTTGATCGCCGGTCGCTCGTCGCGCCTGCCCGCCGCAGCAGACCACGCCCTTCTCAAAGACCTCGCCCGCGCTGCCGGTTACGAATCAGCCGCCGCCCTCCTGTCTGAACTGGAACGGCAGATGAAAGCGATTCGCACGGCCTACGAACGGATCACAACATGACGTAACGCCCGGCAACGAAGTCGAGCCGCACCGGACTCGGAGCGCGTTGCCAAAAACTCTCTGCCTGTTTTCCCTTGCGCCTCTTCCTCTGCGCTTCTTCCTCTGCGTCTCTTCCTTTGCGCCTCTCACGCTTCGCTACGCGCGCCGCCCGGCTCTTCGTGCCAGCAGCGCACGCACCAGAGATGCCGCGCCGCGCGTTCTTCGGGCGAATAAACGGCTGACGCGGGCAGTCGCCGCACAACCTCGCGCTCGTCTGCGTCGAGTTCGCTCCACGCGCGCAAGTCTGCGGCGTGGCAACGCGGGCAGCCTCCCGCTCTGCGTTCGTCGATCAATTTATCGTTCATAGTCTCTACGCCCGGCGAATCATTTAAAGCCGAACTTTTATTTGAGTGTCAAGACTGTGACAGGGTAATATCGTCGCCGTCTTTATCCAACTCTCGTAAAACAGAAAGCTGCCTGCCGAATGTTTCACAACAGTCGTTTCTCGTCCTCCTTCTCGTGCGCTCTCCTTCTGCTCGTCGTTCTCTTCGTCCTCCCCTGTCTCACGAACGCACAGGCGCAGCGCGATGAGCCGCGTTTCGACTTCTACGCGCGTGGCCCCTATCGCGAAAACGTGCCGCGCCCGCAAACCACGACGCGCTTCGACGTGGGCGACTTTCACACCAACTACGCGACGATGGAGCGCGTCATCGAACGCATCGCCGCCGCCGCGCCCGACCGCGTGCGCGTGACCGACATCGGCGAGACGAACGAGCATCGCATGATGCACCTGCTCGTTATCTCCGCGCCGGAGAATTTGCAGCGTCTCGATCAGATCAAGGCGAACGTGGCGCGTCTCGCCGACCCGCGCGCGACGAACGCAGGCGAAGCCGCACGCATCGCCGCCGAGATGCCGATCATCTCTTTCATGAGCTACACGATTCACGGCAACGAGTCGGCGTCGTTCGAGGCGATGATGCAGGTCGTCTATCAACTCGCCGCGTCGAACGAACCGGCCACGCTCGACATCCTCAAAAACTCGGTCGTGCTCGTCAACGTCTGCTCGAACCCCGACGGCCACGAGCGTTTCGTGACGTGGTACAACTCCTTCGGCATGGGCAACGCCGACCCGCTCGCGGGCGAGCACCGCGAACCCTGGTCAATCTGGGGACGCGCCAATCATTACCGCTTCGATCTCAACCGCGACAATCTCGCCGCCACGCAGATAGAGACGCGCAACCTCCAGCGCGCCTATCTCGACTGGAACCCGCAGATCTTCGTAGACCATCACGGGCAACCCTCGCAGTATTTCTTCCCGCCCGCCGCGCTCCCCGTCAACCCGAACCTGCCGCCCGCGCAGACGGCGCGCTGGCTCACGGAGTTTGGCCGCGCCAACGCCGCGCAGTTCGACGCGCGCAACTGGGACTACTACGTGCGCGACGTGTTCGATCTCTTCGGCCCCTTCTTCTGGGACTCCTGGCCTGCCCTGAACGGCGCGACCGGCATGACCTACGAGACGGACGGCGGCGGCACCAAAGGCTACGCGTGGCGACGCGACGACGACACCATCGTCACCCTGCGTTCAGCCATCGCCAAACATTTCGTCGCCTCGATGACGACGCTTGAGACGGCGGCGCGCAACCGCGAAGCGCGGCTCAAAGATTTCTACGAGTTCAAACGAAGCGCGCTCGAAGAGGGGCGACGCGAAGCGATGCGGCGCATCGTCGTCGTGCCGGGACGCGACCCCGTGCGCGCGGCTGATCTGGCCGACGTGCTCCTGCGTTCGGGGATCGAAGTGAGCATGGCGAGCGAACCGTTTCGTTCGGCGAACGCGCACGCTTACGCGAGCGGCGCGTCTTCTTCAACCGCAGCGAGCGGCGCGGCGCGCACCTTTCCCGCAGGCTCATACATCGTCGAACTCGCGCAGCCGCAGAAGCGTCTCGCCAAGGCTCTGCTTGAGCCGGACACGGAACTCGACCCGGCGTTCGTACGCGACCAACTCGCGCGTTTCGCACGCAACCAGCGACGCGGGGGCAACGCCGCGAAGGAGGATTACGGCTTTTACGACGTGACGGCGTGGTCTTTGCCGCTCGTCTTCGGCGTCGAAGCCTATTGGACGGGCGACGCTCCGGCGGTCGCTTCCGTCGCGCTTCGCCCTGAGCCTCCCGCCGCGCAGAGTTCCGCGCTCGACATCGTGCGCGCCTCCGGCGAAAGGCTGCTCTCGCGTCGCCTCGGCGTCTCAGGTCGTGCCACGGTTGCCTACATCATCCCTTACGAGACGAACGGCGCGGCCTCGCTCGCCTATCGCCTGCAACGCGAAAACTACAAACTCGCAGTCGCCACGCGCACCCTGAACGCGGGCGGGCGCGATTGGCCGCGCGGCACAATCGTCGTGCGCGTCTCGCGTAATCCCGACACGCTGCACGAAGCCATCGCGCGGCTCGCACGCGAAGCGAGCGTCGAAGTCACCGCCGTCAATTCCGGCTTCATCGAGACGGGCGACACGAGCATCGGCTCGGAAGCGGTCATCTCCCTGAAACGACCGCGCATCATCGTCGTCGCCGACGACCCCGTGAGCCAGACCAGCTACGGCGCGATGTGGTGGACCTTCGAACGCTACGGCGTAGACTTCACGCCCATGACCATCGCCAATCTCCGGCGCGCAAACCTCGACCAGTACAACGTGATCATCATGCCCGACGGCTCTGCGGGCGGCTACATGAGCGCGCTCGGCGCGTCGGGCGTCGGCACGCTGCGCGCGTGGGTGCAGCGCGGCGGCACGCTCGTCTGCATCAAAGGCGCGGCGGTCTTCGCGGCTTTGAAGGATGTCAACTTAACTTCCTCGCGCCTTGTCGGCAGCGACGACGACGAGCAGCGCGATCAAAAGACGCCAGAAGACGACGAAGCCAAGCCCGCGCCCGCCTCCAGCCCCACGCCCGCCACGCCGGAAAACGCGACGGCGCGCGAGCAATCGGCCACGGCGCGCAACCGCAGGCAGGCGGCGCAGACCGCCACCGAACAGCAACGCGAAGCGCAGGACCGCAGCGAAAAACTCGAAGGCGCGCCGCCCGACCTGCCGCCCATCGCGTCGCCCTCGGCGCGTCCGGGTCGCGTGCCCGAAGCCGTCCCCGGCGCGATCTTCCGCGCCACCGTAGACCGCTCCACGCCGCTCACCTACGGCTACGAAGACGCGTCGCTCCCCGTGCTCGTTGACTCGGCCTACTTCTTCCGCCCGTCGAAAGAGGGCACGAACGCCATCGTCTTCACGGGCGAGGCGGGGCAGACGTTGCGCCTCGCAGGGTTCATCTGGCCTAACAACACGGAGCGGCTCCTGCGCGGCACGGCGCACGTCATCGAAGAACCGACGGGGCGCGGCCACGTCGTCCTCTACGCCGAAGACCCGAACTATCGCGGCTTCTATCGCGCCGCCACGCGCCTCTTCTTCAATTCGTTTCTCTTTCAACCCACGTTTTGAGAGCAGTGACAAGTGACGAGTGACCAGTGACGAGGTTCCTACAGTGACAGGCGACGGGTGACAAGTTAGAATCTTAAAGGATAGGTGACGGGTTGAAGATCGGCTCTAACTCGTCACTTATCACTCGTCACTTGTCATTGGGAGATATTGTGTTTCAGATCAAAGCGGCTTTCGAAGAAAAACTTGAGATTAAGACGACGATTGAGCGTGCGCGCGCCTTCTTTGGCGACGTGGGCAATTTCGTGAATTTGATGCCGGGCGTGGAGAGCATACGCGAGGAGGCCGGGGGCGTGGTGCGCTGGCTGATCCGCGCGGAAGTGCCGGTCATCGGCGCGATCCGGCAGGCGTTCGCCGTCGAGCAGACGCTCAATCACCCGCAGCGCATCGAGTGGTCGCCCGCCGCGCAGGAGCGCAGCAATTTTCTGCGCTACGCCGCGCAGTTCGAGGAGCAGGGAGCGCGCGTCCTTGTACGCATCGTGCAGCGCGTCGAGTTGCGCAGGCAGAAAGCGACGGAGTTGCACATGCTCGCCGGACTCGTCGGCGAAAACCGGCTCAGCGCGGAGATGCAGAAGGGCGTCAGCGAAATGATGCGCACTTTCCTCCAGCGCGCACGCACGCAACTGGAACAGTAGCCTGTCGCCCGTGGCCGGTGGTTCAATCCAAATCTCCGGCAGTCTGTGTGATAGCCACAGGACACGGCAACCGGTTGCCGGTCGCTCCCCGCGATTTATCTTCTTGCAAGGACACAGATTATCAAGTAATCTGGAAAGTGGTTGACCTTCCCACGGCGGGACTTGCCCACATCTTCCGGTCAACCTCCTCAGCCAACGCCTTAGCTCTTTAGTTCACACTTTCTCGCGCCGCTCTTTTTGCGTGCGCGCACCGTGCGACAAAGCAAATAACCTGACTTTGAGATTGGCGCAAGTCTCCACCTGCCTGCGCTGAGCTTCTGCTGCGAGCGGCGCGCCCAAACTCGAAGTCTCCCGACAAGACGAGACTCCTCTCCCTGACCTCTCGCCCGGCAGCCCCGGCGGCGGACAAGCGAGATGCGTCTCACGATGCTTATGAAACCAAACCTCCAGCCCGCGTTTGATTTCGCCGCCTTCCAGAGAGTGTGCGAGACG